>JAQGKN010000446.1 GCA_028290085.1 Hyphomicrobiales bacterium | reverse complement strand
TGCGAAGAGCTCGACTGGACACTCTCAGTCCTCTTCGACGCCATGGGTGCAATGTCGTCGAGCTACAACGAGACCCCGGCGGTGGCATCCCGCGCCTACGACAAGAACCGCGACGGGTTTGTCATCGCGGGCGGCGCCGGTGTGCTGGTGCTCGAGGAATATGAGCACGCGAAGGCACGCGGCGCGAAGATCTATGCCGAGCTGGTCGGTTACGCCGGCACCTCCGATGGCTACGATATGGTCGCCCCCTCGGGCGAGGGCGCCGAGCGCTGCATGCGCCTCGCGATGGAAAACGTGAAAACGCCAATCGACTATATCAACCCGCACGCGACCTCGACGCCCGTCGGCGATCTCAAGGAGATCGAGGCCATTCGCCGCGTGTTTGGCGCAGGCGACACTTGCCCGCCGATCTCCGCCACCAAGTCACTCACCGGGCACTCGCTCGGCGCGGCCGGCGTGCAGGAGGCGATCTATTCGCTGCTGATGATGCAGAACAGCTTCATCGCGGAAAGCGCGAATATCGTGGAGCTCGATCCGGCCTTCGCCGACATGAACATCATCCGCAAACGCATCGATGGACGCGCACTGGGCACGGTCCTTTCGAATTCCTTCGGCTTCGGTGGCACCAACGCCTCCCTGGTCTTCAAACATATCGATGCGTGAGGCGGTCAGTTCCATGAGCCATCCGACAATCGGACTGATGCAAGGCAAGCGCGGGCTCATCATGGGTGTCGCCAACGATCATTCGATCGCATGGGGCATCGCGCAGGCGCTCGCCGCGCAGGGTGCGGAACTGGCCTTCACCTATCAGGGTGAAGCATTGGGAAAGCGCGTGAAACCGCTGGCGGAGAGCGTCAACTCATCGATTGTCCTGCCGTGCGACGTCGAGGATATCGCCAGCGTCGATGCACTCTTCGAGACGCTCAAGGAAAGCTGGGACCATCTCGACTTCGTCGTGCATTGCATCGCCTATGCCGACAAGGCAGGGCTGAAGGGACGCTACGCCGACACGACGCGCGAGAATTTCACGCGCTCGATGGTGATCTCGGCCTTCTCCTTCACCGAGATCGCCAAGCGCGCCGGTGACATGATGAGCGAAGGCGGCTCAATGCTGACGCTCACCTTCGGCGGCTCCACGCGCGTCATGCCCAACTACAATGTCATGGGTGTTGCGAAGGCAGCACTGGAGGCGGGCGTACGCTATCTGGCGGCGGATTTCGGTCCGCAGGGCATTCGCGTCAACGCGATTTCCGCTGGTCCCATCCGCACTCTTGCGGGTGCCGGCATCTCTGATGCGCGCACCATGTTCAACTTCCAGCGCGATCATTCCCCGCTGCGCCGTAGCGTCTCGATCGAAGACGTTGGGGGCGCCGCGCTTTATCTGCTCTCGCCGCTTTCAGCTGGTACGACCGGCGAAGTGCATTTCGTCGATGCCGGGTACAACATCATCTCGATGCCGCATCCCGATAATCTGCGGGATCCCGTGGCGAGCTGAACACCGCGCTTCGATCGTCTGAACGCATACGAAAAAGCCCGCCGTGCATGATGCGCCGGCGGGCTTTTTGTTGAGGTGAAATTGACGCTTAGTGGAAGTGATAGGCGACGCCGACGCGCACGAGATCGGCGCTGCGCGACTGGCTTTGCGCGTTGCCGTTCAGGTCCATGCTGATGTTCTTGAGCGTCTTCTGGTGCAGATATTCGACGCGGGCCGACACGCGGTCTGCGAGCATATATTCGACACCGCCGCCAACCGTCCAGGCCTCGGTCGGTAGACGACCGCGTTCCGAGCCGGTGACGAGATCGATCTGTTCGCTGCGGCCCCAAGCCGCGCCGCCTGCGAGATATGGCAGGAAGCGGCCGAAGGCATAGCCGACGCGACCGCGGATATCCGCCTCGATGTAATTGCGATAGCTCAGCGCATCAGCCGTACCGACCAACGTGCCCGTGCCCTTCCAGTTCGTGAGGGCGGTCGAGCCTTCAAAGCCGACCATGAGATTGCCGAACATGAAGTTGCGACCGGCATATATGCCGCCGAGCGCGCCGTCGGCCGTCTGACTCCGCGTGACAAGGCCGTTCGACGTCTTGGCATGGGCGCTGCCATATCCGGCGAGAACACCGGCATAGCCGCCGTTCCAGTCAGCCGTGACATTCTCATTCGGCGAACGCCAGCCGCGCAAGGTCGGCGTGTAGATCAGGGCCGCGCGCAGGAAATGCGTGCCAACCTTCATATTCACAGGACCGCCGGCGAAATCGTAGCTCGCGGACGGCATGCCTTCATAGAGGTATTCCGCGCGCAGAATGAGCGGACCGACGAAGGGCGCCGTGACTTTCCAATCCAGTCCCGCACCGGCGGTCCAGCCATAACGGCTGCGCACCGCGCCCTCGAAATCCTGGGGGGACGGGCGATGGACATAGGATTCGTTGTAGGACAGACCGCCCGCGACGAACGGCATGAAGGCGCCGAGATCGTAGCCCATGCGGGCGCGCAGATGGCCGGAATAGAGCGTATCGACGTCGTGAGCGATCAGGCCGACGGCGCCCGGATTGTTCGTGCGAATCAGGTGAAGGCCGAGATCGCCTTCGACGCCATAGACGAAGGCTCCGCTCTGCCAATTGTATCCGGCGAGCGCGCCGCCGGTCTGGCCGGTGCGGGTCACGCTACGGCTGACCGCCTGCGAGGACGTAAACTTGGAATGGCCAGCACCGTAGAAAGATCCTGCGTAGAATCCTTCCCAGGTGGCGATGGGCTCGGGCGCGATGAAGCTCGCGGGCGCCGTGCGTGCGGGGAGATCTGCGGCGAGTGCGACGCCCGGGACGATCAACGCGAGAAGGGCCGACAGCGCCGTTGAGGTCTGAAATTGCATTCGCGGATCCTGACACTGCTTTGATTGACCGACCTTACACAGGTTGCGACCACCACGCACGAAAGGAAAAGCTCCGGAATCGCAAAAAGAAAAGCCTGTGGCTCCCGTGCCGCGCATGCTTCCCCACCCTGCCTGACCGGCAGGTGCCTGAACATGACCAAAGCTTAATTTGAAACTGGTCAATCCCGGCACCATTGTTTGTTCGTCAGCCCTTTTATTGGGAGATTGAAGATGAAAACGCGCTTAGCCCTCGCCCTTACGCTTTCGACACTCGCAGGCGCGGGTGTTCTCGCCTTTGGCGCGCAAGCGCAGCAGCCCGCGACCACCGCACCGCCGCCCGCCAGCAGCGCACAAGCTCCCGCCGCACCGGCCCAACGTGGACCTGGCATGATGAACCGTCAGGAGAGCCGCTTTTCGCCGGAGGATCGCGCCGCCTTCTTCGAAGCCCGCCTCGCTGCCATTCATGCCGGACTACGCCTGACCGCCGACCAAGAGAAATTGTGGCCCCCCGTGGAGAGCGCCGT
>JAQGKN010000389.1 GCA_028290085.1 Hyphomicrobiales bacterium | reverse complement strand
GCTCACGGCCTTTCTGGCTGCACTGGGTCTGTTGACCGGCATCGTCTGGCTGACGCAGGCGTTGCGGCAGGTCGATCTGCTGGCCACGAAGGGGCAAACCCTTCTCATCTTTCTGGCCGTGACCGGACTGACCATCCCCTCGCTTGTGATGGTTATCGCGCCGATCGCCCTTTTCATCGCCGTGATCTACACCCTCAACAAGCTCAACAGTGACAGCGAGCTCATCGTGATGAGCGCATCCGGGATGTCGCCTCCGCGGCTACTGCGTCCCTTCGCCGTCCTGACCGTTATCGTCACACTGCTCGTTGGGGGAACATCCCTCTGGGCCATGCCCGCGAGCTTCCTCGAGATCACCAACCTGTTCACGAAAATCCGCGCGGACATGCTGACCCGCGTCGTGCGCGAGGGACAATTCGTCTCCCTCGATAAGGGCTTCGTCTTCCATTATCGCGAGAAAGGTGCGAACGGCGGGCTGTTCGGCCTGTTCATTCAGGACCGGCGCGACCCCGCGCATATCTCGACCTACATCGCCGAAGCTGGACGCACCGTCGAATCGGGCGCGCAAAACTACCTCGTGCTCGAGAAGGGTAGCGTGCAGCGCCAATCGAACGACAACCGCGATCCTGCCATTGTCGTTTTCGAGCGCTACGCCATCGATCTCGCGCAATTCAGTTCGGATGCCGACGGTGCGCCGTTGCGTCCGCGCGAGCGTTCGACCTGGGACCTCATCGCGCGCGACCAGACAAACGAATATGTGAAAGCCAACGAGGGCCGCTTCCGTCAGGAGCTGCACGACCGCTTCACCAACCCGCTTTATGCCATCGTCTTCGGCATGGTCGCCTTCGCCGCCCTTGCGCAGCCCAAGACGACGCGGCAGGGACGCGGCGTTGCCATAGCTGTCGCGATCCTCGTCGTGCTGGCGCTACGCGTCGCGGGCTTTGGCGCCTCGGCACTGCTGGTAAAGGCGCCGTCTGCCATACTGATCGCTTATGGCGCTCCTCTGGCGGGCCTGCTGCTGGCGTGTCTCTACGCCTTCGGGCCTGATCGCGGTGAAATCATGCGTCGTCTGCAGGGGCGTTCGCTTGGCGCCCTGGCGAGCGGGCGACGCCGGGCATGATTGGACGGACGCTCGGGCGCTATCTTTCGTTGCGGTTCTCGAAGACGATCCTGTCGGTCTTCGGCACGATCTTTCTACTGATCTATCTCATCGATTTCGTCGAGATGCTGCGGCGTTCCGGCGACATCCCCGGCGTGACCACGGCCTATGTCGCGTTGCTTACCCTGATGCGCGTGCCCTCGGTGTCGGAGCAGGTGCTGCCTTTCGCGACCTTGGGGGGCGCCATGGCGGCATTTTTGGGCCTGACGCGGAAGCTGGAGCTGGTCGTGGCGCGAGCCGCGGGTGTGTCCGTCTGGCAATTTCTGGCGCCGCCGGTCTTGATCGTGCTGCTTCTCGGCATTTTCTCGATCACCGTCTACAATCCGCTTTCCGCCCATCTCAAGCAGCGCGCCGATGCGATGGAAACCAAGATGTTCGGCCGCGCCGGACGCTCGGGTTCGGACACCGGCCTGTGGATTCGGCAGCGCTCCGTCGATGGGCAGGCCATCATCCGGGCGGAGCAATCGAGCTCAGGTGGGACACAGCTCGGCAGCGTGACTGCCTTTGTTTACGATCTCGATGGCCGATTCCTGGAACGAATCGAGGCTGCCAAGGCAACCCTGCAGCCGGGCTTCTGGACGCTCGACGACGCGAGGATCTTCAGTGCAACCGAAGAGCCACGCACGAACGAGCATTATCAGTTGTCCACAAACTTGAGCCCGGAACAGGTCACCCAATCCTTCGTTTCGCCCGACGCCGTGCCCTTCTGGAGTCTACCGAGCCTCGTCGAAAGAACCGAGGCTGCGGGCCTTGATGCAACGGCATACCGCCTGCGTTTTCAGGCACTTCTGGCTAGGCCTCTACTATTGGTTGCCATGGTGCTCATCGCGGCGGCTTTTTCCTTAAGATTTTTCAGGTTTGGTGGAATCTCGAAGATGGTTTCGGGTGGCGTGGGTTCTGGCTTCGTGCTTTATGTTGCGACGAAGCTGGTGTCGGATTTGGGCGGAGCAGGCCTCCTGAGCGCCCCGGTCGCGGCATGGTCCCCAGCTCTTGTGGGAAGCATGCTGGGTGCGTTGGTTCTTTTGCATCAGGAGGACGGTTGATGGGGCGGCGTATTAGCCCCGCAGTGAGCCCGATGCTCATTTCGGAGCGCGCGACAGAGGTGACACGCCGGTGCCACGCGACGATTCGCGTGTCCGCTGTGCTTACGCGCCTACGCACTGTCCCCTCAGCCATCGCCGCGTCCTTCACGTCCCGCATGCTGGCCGCGTCGCTCGCGACCATTCTTTCCACTGGCTTGTTCACAGGCGCCCTGAGCGTTGCCGCACCCTCGTCCGCCATTGCCCAGACGATGGCCGACCGCCTGACCCAGCGGGCCGCGCCGCAAAACGGCAAGGACCGTCTACTCGTGCAGGCCAAGGAGCTCGTCTACAACAGCAAGGCGAACACTGTCGGCGCACAGGGCAATGTGCAGCTCTACTATCAGGGACGCGTTCTCGAGGCCGACAAGGTCACCTATGACCGCAACAACAGCCGGGTCTATGCGGAGGGCCACGCGCGCCTGACCGAGGCGGACGGCACCGTCGCCTATGCCGACAAATTCGAGCTCACCGACGACTTCAAGACCGGCTTTATCGACAGCCTGAAGGCTGACACGGCTGAACAGACTCACATGACCGCTGCTCGCGCCGAAAGAATCGGCGGCGAGGCGACTGTGCTTGAGCGCGGCACCTACACGGCCTGCGAGGCCTGTAAGGAAGATCCGACAAAGCCGCCGCTCTGGCAGATCCGCGCCAAGCGGATCATCCACCAGAATTCCGAGCAGACGATCTATTACGAAGACGCGACCTTCGAACTCTTCGGGATGCCGATCGCCTATCTGCCCTATTTCTCGACGCCCGATCCGAGTGTGAAGCGCAAGAGCGGCGTTCTCACACCTCATTATGTCGTCAAGGACTCGCTCGGCTTCGGCGTTGCTGTGCCCCTGTTCTGGGCCATCTCCCCAAATTATGACCTGACCGTCACGCCGACGTTCCTCACCCGGCAAGGCCTGCTCGGCGAGGCGGAGTTCCGCCATCGTCTGGTGAACGGTTCCTACACGATCCGTGCGGCCGGCATCTTCCAGGCGGACCCCGGCGCTTTCGAAGTGCAGCCCTACGGCCCGGGAAACCGCAGCTTCCGTGGTTCGTTGGAAAGCAACGGCGAGTTCTACCTGAACGAAAAGTGGAAGTTCGGCTGGGACATCGCCACCATGACGGACAAGTGGTTCAACACGGACTACAAGCAGCCCAACCAGAGCCTCTCCAGTAATTATTTCCGGGAACGCACGTCGCAAGTCTATCTCAATGGCCAGGGCGACCGGG
>JAQGKN010000354.1 GCA_028290085.1 Hyphomicrobiales bacterium | reverse complement strand
ATTCGACAGCGTAGCTGTTGGGAGGCGAAGCTTGCGCGCTATGGGGCGTAGGATAAGCCCAAGCCTGCCCGTTCCCACGAAAGGTCATCCGTGACGTCCAGCCCCGGTCCCGCGCCCGCGTCTTCCGAGACGCCCTATACTAGTCCGAGACGGCTGTTCTTCACGGTTTTCCCCTCGATCATGCTGCCCATGTTCATGGCCATGGGCGACCAGACCATCGTCGCGAGCGCCTTGCCCGCCATCGCGGGGGCACTGGGCGATGTCGAGCGCGTCTCTTGGATCGTGGTCGGCTATCTCGTCGCTGTCACCATTGCAGCGCCGGTTTATGGCTACCTCGGTGACCTGTTCGGCCGGCGCCGCCTGATGTTCATCGCGCTCGGTGTCTACATCACGGCCTCCATGGTCAGCGCCTTCGCACCCACCGTGCCGCTACTCGCGATGTCGCGCTTCGCGCAAGGGCTCGGCGGTGGCGGACTCATGGCTTTGTCGCAGGCGCTGATCGGCGAGGCGGTGCCGCCCCGTCAGCGCGGCCAGTTTCAGGGCTACCTTGCAGGCATCGGCGTCTCGGCCTCGGCCTTTGGACCGGTGGCGGGCGCCTTTCTTACTGAGCATTTTGGCTGGCGCGCAGTCTTTTTCCTGAATGTGCCGACCGGCATTATCGCGGTGCTGCTGACGATGCGGCTGCAGGCGCGCCCCGGCAACCGTCAGGCGAACTGGCACTTCGACATGCTGGGTCTCGTCTATTTCATCGCCGTCGTGGCCCCCGTTCTTTTCGCGCTCGACCAGATCCGCGCTTTCGACGCCGCGCGCTTGCCGCTGATCCTCACCATGCTTGGCGGAGCGGCCGTCGCCCTCTTCCTCCTCATCCGGCGGGAATCCGCTGTCGCCTCGCCTCTGCTGCCGGTCAAGCTGCTACGCCAGTCGGCGATCTGGCGGGCCGATCTCATGGCGGTCTGCCATGGCGCGACGCTGGTGTCGCTGGTTGCCTTCATGCCGATCTATCTGCGTGTGGTGCGCCAGGCCACCTCGTCGCAGATTTCCTATGTGCTGCTGTCGATCACGGCGGGCATCGGGCTCGGCTCGGTGATGACGGGCCGCATCGTGACGCGCACCGGCCAAACCATGATCTTCCCGTCCATCGGCTTGATGGTGGGCACCTGCACGCTCATTTTCTTCGCGCTGGTCTCGCCGCAGCTGACCGTGCCGCAGCTCGCGGCCGTGCTCGTCCTGAACTCGTTCTCCATGGGCTCGGTCATGGGCGTCATACAAGTGACGGTGCAGACGGCGGCGGGTCCGCGCGCGCTGGGGCAGGCGGCCAGCTCCGTTCAGCTCTCGCGCTCCGTCGGCGCGGCTGTGGGCACTGCGGCCATCGGCACGGTGCTGTTTGCGACGCTCGCCTCGCGCGACCCCGAGGCCGGGCGCCTGTTCGGGGCGATTCTCCAGAGCGGGCCCGCGGCGCTCGACCTGCTGTCGCTGGACCGGAGGGCTGTGGTGACCGATGAGATCGCCTATGCCTTCCGTGCCGCCTTTATCACACTGGCTTTCTTCACGACCATCGGGTCGGTCCTCGCCTGGACCAATCCGATGCGCCGTGTGTGACGAGCTGCTCAGCTCGTCATGAAAACCGGGATGACGGCGTTGGCCATGATGTGGCTGGTGGCCCCGCCGAAGAACATCTGGCGCAGACGGCTCTGCGTGTAGGCCCCCTTGACGAGAAGGTCGCCTCCCAGAGCCTCGACGCCGCGCAGGATGGCATCGCCGCTGTTGCGCCCCTTGGCGCCACGCACGACATATTCCGCCGCGATGCCATTGTGCTGCAGCAACTCTGCAAGATGGTCGCCGGTCGGCCCCTCTGAGCGGAATTCGTCGATGGTCATGACGAAAACCTTGCTGGCCCGGCGCAGCACGCTCATGGCCATGGCGGTGGCGCGCGCCGTTTCCATGCTCTGGTTCCAGGCGATCACCACAGTCTCGCCGAAGACCTTCGGTGCGATCGGCGGCGCGAGGATGATGGGCCGTCCGCTTTCAAACAGCGCGGCCTCGGCGGTTGCCATGCGCGGGTCGCCCCGGTCTGCGCCGGGACGACCGAGGACCGTGCAATCGAAGATTCGGCCATAGCTGCCGATCTGGCTGTCGCCGAACGAGCGCTCGCCGGTCCAGCCGAAGCAGGGAGAAATGCTGCCCGTGCTGCGCGGCACCACGCCCTGCGAGGTCATGAAAGCCTCGAATCGAGCATGCGCCTCATCCGCCATTTCCTTCCAGGTATTCTGGTCGGTGATGGTCCAGCTGACCGGCATGTCGAATGCAACAAGGTCCGGGAGATCGGGGCCCAGGGGCATTCCCTCGATATAGCCGTCGAACCGGCGGGCAATGAGGAGGGCGGTCTGGAGCACCGAATCCACGGAAGAGTGCGATTCGATTGGGACCAGTATGTTCTTCATGGGGTTTCACCTCGGATTCGTCGGCGGGAGCATGGCACGATCCGCAGCTGCGGAACAGATGCCTGTGGATCGTGACATCGCCGTTTCAGACCCCGGGAACGCCTCATGGAGTGATCTCCACGGAGGTAAGCGACGGCTTTATTCAAAGGAACGGGACCAACAGGCAGGTCGCGCGTTAGGACCCTTGAAATGGTGCCCCCCGGATAGGACCTGCATGTCGATTTCACCGCTGCTCAATAAGGACGTGGAGGCATTCGCCGACAACTCACCCGTCATGATGTGGAGTGCCGACCGCAGTGGCGCGCGCGATTGGTTCAATCGCACGTGGCTGGAGTTTCGCGGCCGCGATATTGCCGAGGAAATCGGATTCGGCTGGACCGAAGGCGTTCACCCACAGGATCTACCTGCTTCGCTGGCGGTCGCGAAAACGGCCTTCGAGGAGCGTGAGCCTTTCCAGGTGGAATTTCGCCTGCGCCGCCATGATGGGGTCTATCGATGGATCCTGGCGCGCGGCAACCCGTACCAGCAGGAAGGCGCCTTCGGTGGCTTCCTGGGCAGCTGCTTCGATATTACCGATCATCGCTCCAACGAGGAGAAGCTCAGCGATGCGCTCATCGAACGGGAGGCGCTGCTGCGTGAAGTGCACCATCGGGTGAAGAACAATCTGCAGACCCTGATGGCCCTGATGCGCTTCATGCGCCGTTCGGCGACGCAGGATGGCCGCGAGGTGCTGGACGTTCTCAACATGCGGCTGGTCACCATGGCCCTGGTCCAGAAGCACTTGCACTCGGCTGACACGATCACCGAAGTTTCCGCCACCGGCATGCTCGCAGCCATTCTGCCGGAGCTCGGCGACATGGGCCTGGGCATCGAACTGGAGCTCGACCCGACGAGCGTGGATCTCGTTTTGCAGGGGCAGGCATCCGCCTACCTCGGCCTCGCCGTCAGCGAAGCGATCCTGCTCTTTGCGCAGGGCGCCTCCAAAGCATGCCAGATCAGCCTCGTCATTGACGAAGGCGGCCGTGCGGTGCGGATGGTGGGCGCGGGCGGTGCGCTCGAAGCGTCCCAGGTCCTGCTCGGGCAGCGACTGGTGCGCCAATATGCGCGTGGAGCGGGCGCAACGGTCGAGATGGGAGAGGCGCCCAACGGCCCGCAGATCATGCTGACATTTCCGGCGTGAGGCGGGTCGTCAGCTGTCCATCTTAAGAGCGGCGATGAAGGCTTCCTGCGGAATCTCCACCTTGCCGAACTGGCGCATCTTCTTCTTGCCCTCTTTCTGCTTCTCCAGCAGCTTGCGCTTGCGGGTCACGTCGCCGCCGTAGCACTTGGCAGTCACGTCCTTGCGCAACGCGCGGACGGTCTCGCGGGCGATGATCTTGCCCCCGATTGCTGCCTGAATCGGGATCTGGAACATGTGCTGCGGGATGAGATCCTTCAGCTTCTCGACCATGGCCCGCCCGCGCATTTCCGCGCGTCCGCGATGCACTAGCATGGAGAGCGCATCGACCGGCTCGGCATTGACCAGCACCGACATTTTCACGAGATCGCCTTCGCGATAATCGGTGATGTTGTAGTCGAAGCTGGCATAGCCCTTCGAGATCGACTTCAGGCGATCGTAGAAATCGAAGACGACCTCATTGAGCGGCAGGTCGTAGATCACCATGGCGCGCTTGCCGACATAATTGAGGTCGATCTGCGCACCGCGCCGGTCCTGACAGAGCTTCAGCACCGAGCCGAGATATTCGTCGGGCGTCAGAATGGTCGCCCGGATCCACGGCTCGTTAATGGCGATGATCTGCATGACGTCGGGCATGTCGGCGGGATTGTGCAGTTCGATCTCGGAGCCGTCACGCAGCGAAATCTTGTAGACCACGGAGGGCGCGGTCGCGATCAGGTCGAGATTGAATTCGCGCTCGAGCCGCTCCTGGATGATCTCCAGATGCAGCAGTCCCAGGAATCCGCAGCGGAAGCCGAAGCCCAGCGCCGCTGAACTCTCCATCTCGTAGGAGAAGCTCGCATCGTTGAGCCGCAACCGGCCCATGGCCGCGCGCAGATCGTCGAACTCCGCCGCATCGACCGGAAAGAGGCCGCAGAACACGACCGGCTGAGCCGGCTTGAAGCCGGGCAGGGCGGCATCGCAGGAGCGACGCTCGTCGGTGATCGTGTCGCCGACGCGGGTGTCTGCAACCTGCTTGATCTGTGCGGTGATGAAGCCGATCTCGCCCGGTCCCAGGACGGTGACGTCCTGCATCTTGGGGCGGAACACGCCGATCTTGTCGACGACGTAATGGGCATCTGTGCCCATCATCTTGATTTTCTGGCCCTTCTTCATCGTGCCATCGAGAATGCGCACCAGAACGACAACGCCCAGATAGGCGTCGTACCAGGAATCGACCAGCAATGCCTTCAGCGGCGCGGTCTCGTCACCCTTGGGCGGAGGCAGGCGCGTCACGATGGCTTCGAGCACGAGGTCGATGCCCAGGCCCGTCTTGGCAGAGATCGGCACAGCCTCGGATGCATCGATGCCGATCACGTCCTCGATCTGCTGCTTGATGCGATCGGGTTCGGCGGCGGGAAGATCGATCTTGTTGAGCACGGGCACGATCTCGTGGCCCGCGTCGAGCGCGTGATAGACGTTGGCGAGCGTCTGCGCTTCGACACCCTGCGACGCATCCACTACCAGCAAGGAGCCCTCGCACGCGGCCAGGGAGCGCGAGACTTCGTAGGCGAAGTCCACGTGGCCGGGCGTGTCCATGAGGTTCAGGATGTAGGTCTTGCCATCCTTCGCCTTGTATTCGAGGCGAACGGTCTGGGCCTTGATGGTGATGCCGCGCTCGCGCTCGATATCCATGGAATCGAGCACTTGCTCGACCATGTCGCGGGCCGCCACCGTACCCGTCTGCTGAATCAGCCGGTCGGCGAGCGTGGATTTGCCATGGTCGATATGCGCGACGATGGAAAAATTGCGGATGTTGTCGAACGTATGGGTCGTCATGGACCCGAGATAGCAGGGGCGGGCCGGATTTCCAAGGCTTACACGCAGCTTTGCAGGGAGACGTTCACCATATGTGGCGAAAGCCTCACCGCCCCTGCATCACCCGCCCGACAACCTTGGCCGTATAATCCACCATGGGCACGATGCGGGCATAGTTCAGCCGCGTCGGGCCGATGACGCCGAGCACGCCGACGATTCGCTGGGAGCCGTCCCGGAAGGGCGCGGCAATCATCGACGAGCCTGAAAGCGAAAACAGCTTGTTCTCGGAGCCGATGAAGATCCGCACGCCGTCGCCCGTCTCGGCGCGTGACAGGAGATCGATCACGTCCTTCTTGGTTTCGAGATCGGCGAACAGCAGCCGGATGCGCTCCAGATCTTCGACCGCGCGCAGATCGTCGAGCAGGTTGGCCTGGCCGCGCACGATCAATTGCTGCGTCTCGCCCTTAAGGCCCGCCCAGCTGGCCAATCCGGCATCGACGAGCCGGGCGGTCAACTCGCTCAGCTCGTTCTCCGCTTCCATGCGCGAGCTCTCGATGTCGGCACGCACCTGCGCGAGCGTGCGGCCGCGCAGCCGGGCATTGAGGTAGTTTCCGGCTTCCACCAGCACGGAGGCGGGCAGGTCGCGTGGGATCGGCAGCACGCGGTTTTCCACCGCGCCATCCTCGGCGACCAGCACGGCGAGCGCACGGGCTTCGTCGAGCCGTACGAATTCGATCTGCTTGAGGCGCGCATTGTCCTTGGACGTGAGCACCACGCTGGCCCCGCGCGTCAGGCCCGAGAGCATGCTGGAGGCTTCCGTGAGGACGCCTTCCATCGTGTAATCCTGGGAGGCCGCCTTGACCTCGGTCTCGATGCGGTTGCGCTCCTCGTCGCTCGGGGCGCCGAATTCCAGCATCGCATCGACGAAAAACCGCAGGCCGAGTTCGGTGGGCAGGCGTCCGGCACTGGTATGAGGCGCGTAGACGAGGCCTAGTTCCTCCAGATCCTGCATCACATTGCGGATGGAAGCGGGCGACAGCGTCATCGGGACAAGGCGTGACAAATGGCGCGAGCCGACGGGCTCTCCCGTCGCCAGATATGAATCGACGATACTCCTGAAGATTTCCCGGGATCGCGCGTTCAGATTGGAAAGCGCGCCGGTTTCAAAACTCGATTTCCCGAAATTGGCAGCCATGTTGCAAAGATGGCCCGCGCGGGCTCCCGGCGCAAGCGGCCTTGTCACAGGTTGACCCTGAGCGCCCGCCGCCTTGAAGGCAGGAAGTTGCCGCCCAATAAAAAGAACGGCCATCCCGATCCGGTCATGGGGACGCAATGGCGACCACCGGTCTGTTCGCCGATCGCCTGGGGTTAGTCCGTGTCGATCGCACGGACTGGCTGAAGGCGGCCGCGCTGATTTTTCTGACTGTCGATCACGTCGGCCTCTATTTCATGGAGGCTGACGATTGGTGGCGTGTCATCGGGCGGCTCGCCGCGCCCATTTTCTTCTTCCTCATCGGCTATGCCCGCAGCCGTCGTGTCCCCCTGTCCTGGATTGGCCTTGGGCTTTTACTGACCGTGCTCGACGCGTGGGGCGACGACTGGCAATGGAGTGCACCCAACATCCTCTTGAATTTTGCGCTGCTACGTCTGGCTTTGCCCACGCCCGACCAATGGCGCCACATCACCGAACGTGAATATCTGGGCCTGACACTGGTGCTGCTGCTCTGCGTGTTCTTTGTCGGCCGCTTGCTGGAATATGGTGCCGAGGGCTGGCTGTGGGCGCTTTTTGGCCTGTGCCAGCGCACCTACGATGATTACTGGGAGGCGGAGGGCCGTAGTCGCCGGCGCTTCGTGGCGGCGTTCGTGGCCGCCGCCGCATATCTCGTGACGGAGCCCCGTGACTTGTCCTTCGACGCGGCACAGACTGCCGTCCTTATCGTCCTCGTAGCATGGCTGGCATTTGGCCTTCTGCGCTATCATCGTGGCATAAGCCGCCTGCAGCCGCCGCGCGCCTGGGCGCCGCTGCTGCGCTTTGTCGGGCGCCGCACGCTCGGCATCTATGCGGCGCAACTTATCCTCTTCGAGATCCTCACGCATGGCTGATTCCTCGTCTCCACCCCTGAAAGGGGTCCGCGTTCTCGAACTCGCGCGCGTGCTCGCGGGGCCTTGGGCCGGGCAACTGCTGGCCGATCTGGGCGCCGACGTCGTCAAGGTGGAGCGCGCCGGGACCGGCGACGAGACGCGCGAATGGGGTCCGCCATTTGTCGAAGCCGTCACCGGCCCGCATCTGGGCGCTGCTTATTTCCACGCCTGCAATCGTGGAAAGCGCTGTGTGGAGGCCGATTTCGAGACCGATGAAGGCCGCACGCGCGTACACCGTCTCATCGCTCATGCGGACGTCGTCATCGAGAACTTTCGCGTCGGCGCCCTGCGGAAATACGGTCTCGACCACGAAACGATGCGGGCCCAGTATCCCGGCCTCATCTGGTGCGCGATCTCGGGTTTCGGGCAGGATGGCCCGTCCGCTGACCGCGCGGGCTACGACTTCCTGATCCAGGGCATGGGCGGGCTCATGTCGATCACAGGGATGCCCGACGGCCCACCCATGAAAACGGCGCTGCCGGTTGTCGATCTCTTTGCCGGTCTTTATGCGGCCAACGGCATCCAGGCCGCGCTGCTGCGTCGTGCCCGCACGGGGGAGGGCGCGTTTATCGATTGCGCCCTCCTCGACACGCAGCTGGCGGTGCTTGGCTATCAGGCCCTGAACCACGTCCTCACGGGCATCGAGCCCAAACGTCTCGGCAATGCGCACCCCAACATCGTGCCCTATGACGTTTTCCCCGCAGCTGATGGCGACATGATCGTTGCCGTTGGCAATGACGGTCAATTCGCAAAATTCTGCGATTGCCTCGGCGCTCCCGGTCTCGCCGACGATCCCCGCTTCAGTCGTGCGACCGACCGCGTGCATCATCGGGCGGAACTCGAACCCGCCCTGCGAGAGCTGACGCGCCAATTCACACGCGCGGACCTGCTGCCCCGGCTCGCCACCGCCGGCGTGCCCGCTGGTCCGATCAACTCGATTGGCGAGGCGCTGGCCGATCCGCAAGTTCAGGCGCGCGGCATGCAGCTCAAACTCGACAATCCAAGGGCTGCCGCCGGATCGAGTCCCGGCCTGCGCGCGCCCCTGATGATCGACGGCGCCCCGGCTGCTGCGGAACGGCCAGCCCCAGCTTTGGGTGAACATACGCAGGATGTGCTCGCCGATGCCGCTTGGGGTGGATTAGCCTAATGGAATAGACTATGCGAACGCTCGAAACGTGTGGTGCGCGGCGCTGCATGCAAGGGATCCGCCCGGTGGGCAGGATTCTGACAGGACTGGGAGGAACGAACATGCAGGTCTCTCGACGGACGATTCTTGCCGCTATGGCCCTTGGCGCCTCGACATTCGGTGCGCAGGCCCAGAGCCTCGCCGATTTCTACAAGGGCAAGACGGTCGAGATGCTCATCGGCTACGCGACCGGTGGCAGCAACGACACCTATGCGCGCATGATCGCGCAGCACATGGGCAAGCACATTCCCGGCAACCCGACGGTCATCGTGCGCAACATGCCCGGCGCCGGCAGTTTCCTGGCTGTGAACCAGATTTTCAACGTCTCCCCCAAGGAGGGCACGGTGATCGGCCTTGGCGCTCCCACTATCGCGCTCGACGAGAAGCTCGGCACGCAGGGCGTCCGCTTCAAGACGGCTGAGTTGAACTGGATTGGCCGCGTCAGCCCGCTCATCAACATCGTCTTCATGTGGAAGTCCTCGCCGATCAAGTCGGTTGCGGATGCACAGAAGAGCGAGGCCACTCTGGGCGGCACGGGCGCTGGATCGACAGTGTCGATCTATCCGCTCGTCATGAACAACGTGCTGGGCACCAAGTTCAAGCTGGTCATGGGCTACAAGGGCTCCAACGAAGCCATGCTGGCACTGGAGCGCGGCGAGGTCGAAGGCCATTCCACGGCTTACGAGGCCGTGCGCACCGCCAAGCCCTCATGGCTCAAGGATGGCAGCATCAACATCATCGCGCAGCTCGGTCTGAAGCGCATCAAGGAACTGCCGGACGTTCCGACAGCGATCGAACTCGCGCAGACCGACGAACAGCGCAAGATCCTCACCGCGATCATGGCGGCGAGCGAAATCGGCATCTCCTTCTTCACCACGCCCAAGACCCCGGCGGACCGCGTCGAGGCGCTTCGCAAGGCGTACGACGAGACGATGAAGGATCCGGCTTTCATGGGCGATCTCGAGCGGCTTCAGATGGGTCTCGACCCGATGAGCGGAGCGGATGTGCAGAAGCTCGTCGCCGACGTGGCCAGCATCTCGCCTGAACTGCTCGAAAAGGTTCGCGCCGCCTATCCGGAGCCGGGCAAGAACTGAGCCTGCAACAAATGCCTGAACCCGCGTCTCACTCGCTTCGAGTGCTGGCGCGGGTCGATGGCTTGATGGCGCGCCTCGGCCGCGCATCCTCGCTGCCCTCCTGCAGGATCTTGCGGAATTCATCGCGTTTCTCGTGAATCGAAGCGATGACATATCCCATGGGCACGCCGATATCGACGAGCAGGGATTCCGACAATTGCAGGCTGGCCTCGATGGTCTCGGGGATCGCATCGGTGGCGCCCATCTCATAGAGATGGCGCGCATGGACGGCATCGCGCGCGCGTGCCACGATGATGAGATCCTTGCGTTCCTGCCGCCCGGCCGCGACGACCTTTTCCACAGCCAGCGGAATATCCATGGTCACCACGAGGCCACGCGCTTGCGCGATGCCACAGCGGCGCAGGAATTCCGGATCGCTGGCATCGCCCCAATAAATGCGCGTGCCGCTTTCGCGCTCGGCTGAAACGAGTTTCGCATCGCCATCGATAGCGACAAATGGAATCTTGTGACGGGTCAGCAGATCGCCGACGAGCTGTCCGACCCGCCCATAGCCCGCGATGATAACAGGCACGAGGGTCGCTTCGGGCGGCGCCAAATCGCGCAGGCCGTAGAGATCGACGTCCGGGGTGGGCGGGGTCAGCTTGATCGAGAGACTGCTGAGAAACGGGATCGCCAACATGGACAACGTGACGGCGACCATCAGGTCGTCGCCCGTGCCGTGCGGCACAACGCCAGTGGCCATGGCCGCGCCCAGCATGACGAAAGCGAACTCGCCGCCCGGCGCCAGCACCAGCGCGATTTCGCGCGCCACCGCGCCCGGTACGCCAACCAGTCGTGCCGTGGCCCACACCAGGACGCCCTTCACGACGATGAGCGCCAGCGTCAGCCCGATCAACCGCAGCGGATCGGTGAACATGCGTCCGATGTCGAGCCCCGCGCCCATGGACACGAAGAAAAGGCCCAGCAGCAGGCCCTTGAAGGGCTCGATGGTGACTTCGACCTGGCGGCGATATTCAGTTTCCGCCAGCAGCAGACCCGCGATGAAGGCGCCGAGTGTCATCGACAGGCCGCTGGCCGCACTGAGCACGCTGGTGCCCAAGACCACAAGCAGGCAGGCCGCCATGAAGAATTCGGGCGAGCGCGCCATCGCGACCTGACGGAACAGGGGACGCAAGACGAGGCGGCCCACGCCGAAGATGACGGCGAGGCCAATGACCGCGGGCAGCACTGCGTAGAGAAGGCCGGAGCCGACGCCCGCGATCTCGCGCGACCCCAGCACTGTGACCATGAACAGCAGTGGCGCGACCATCAGATCCTGAAACAGCAGCACCGAAAAAGCGCCGCGCCCCGCCGCTGTGCGCAGGCGCTTGCGCTCGGCCAGAACCGGGATGACGATAGCTGTCGAGGACAAGGCGAGCGCGCCGCCGATGACACCCGCCGATGCGCCGGTCTCTCCAGACCAGAGCGCGGCGCCAGCAACTACTACGGCGCAGGAGATGACCTGCAGGGCACCCAGCCCGAACACCAGCTTGCGCATGCGGTTCAGGCGCTCAAAGGACAATTCGAGCCCGATCATGAACAGCAGGAACACCACGCCGAATTCGGCGAAGGTGCTCATCTGCTCGACTTGCGTGAAGCTGATGGCCTCGATCAACCGCGACCGGTCTGCGAAGCGCCCGAGGCCCGAGGGGCCCAGCAGGACGCCCGCGCCGATGAAGCCGATGACCGGGCTGATGCGCAGCCGCCGGAACAGAGGCACGACAATGCCCGCCGTCGAGAGGAACAGCAGAGCTTCCTTGTAATGGTCGAGCGCGAACGGTTCGGCCATGAGAGGTCAGTGTCTCCGGATTTGAGTTTAAGCAAACGCGCGTCGACCCTTCTCCCAGAGGGAGAAGGTGGCTGCGGAGCAGCCGGACGAGGGGTTTTCCGCCTCTCGGAACAAACGCCGAAACCCCTCATCAGTCAGCTTCGCTGACAGCTTCTCCCAACGGGAGAAGCGGGCGGTGCTGCCCCTACGGCAGCGGGCCCGGCAGATCCGCCGCGATGGAATTTTCCATGCGTCGCGACACGAGCTCGCGCAATGCGCGCAGGTCTTTCGCAAACAGACGAATCCCTTCGGCGAGCTTTTCGGTTGCCATCGCATCCTCGTTGAGCAGGAAGCGGAAGGTCTTCTCATCGAGCGACATCTTCGCAGGGGCCTGCGCGGCGGCAGTCGTGGGGTCGAGACGGCGCACCAGCGTGCCCTCGTCGCGCGCCAGTTCTTCCAGCAGCGCGGGCGAGATCGTCAGCCGGTCGCAA
>JAQGKN010000311.1 GCA_028290085.1 Hyphomicrobiales bacterium | reverse complement strand
CGTCACGTAGAAATGCTGCGTGAACTGCTCGCGGAAACTCAGCTCTTCATGGCCGGGACGCGACAGCGCCTGATTGATGCGCCAGAGCAGGAAGGGCAGCGTTTCGCCCATATGTCCCAGTACGATGTTGAGACCCGGATGCGTTTCGAACACGCGGCTCAGCACGAGGCGGATGGCCTGCGTCGCCGTCTCCACCGTGTAACCCCAGGCCGCGCGGATGACCTGCGGAAATTCCTTGGCGTAATCGGCGTAATAGACGTCCATCACCTGCTTCTGCGGGAAGGACGGGTGCAGGTAGATCGGCACGTCCAGCTTTTCCGCGCGCGCGAAAATCGGCCAGAATCTTTTGTCGTCGAGAAACACGCCATTGGTCAGGCCGTGGATCATCGCGCCTTTGAAGCCGAGCTCGCTGACGCAGCGGTCGAGCTCGTCGGCTGCCGCTTCCGGATGCACGGTGGGGAGTGCTGCGAACCCGGCGAAACGCGTCGGATGCAACTGGATCGACTTGTAGAGCCGGTCGTTGGTGCCGCGCACGATTTCGATAGCCCTGTCTTCCGGCAGTTTCTGGCCAGATGGCGCGCCGTGCGAGAGAACCTGAATGTCGATACCCGCCTCGTCCATCTCGCGAATACGGATCTCGCCGAGATCATGCAGCCGCGCGAGGAGGTCGGGTGAGCGCGTGCCCTCCGCGCCCTCGATGTTGGAGATCAGTTCCGCATCCCAATAATGCTCTTCCAACGCGATGACAGGAATTTTCGATGTGCTCGCCATGGCATGTCCGTTTCTTGCTGTTTAAGCCACGGCCTTTATAGCACGTCGAAACGCGCAGCTCACGCAGGGACGAACACGTCGAGAGCGCTCGGGCGGATACTGAAGACGGCCGGCGTTTGCGTGATGATCTCACCGTCCGCGTTGATCGGCATCGGGCGGCGCGTGCGCACCTCGAATCGGTTGCCGTCCTCGACCCGCACTTCCTGATAGGTTCCATGGCGTCCCGCCCGAAAGGCCGGTGCCATCAGCACGAGCTTCCAGACGTCGCTGACTTCCAGGCTGTAGAGGTGCAACTGGTGGTCGTCGATCGACGCATTCTCATGCACCGCCATGCCGCCCCCATAGTAACGGCCGTTGCCGACGGCAATTTGGTAGCTGCGCACGCGCACCGAGCGATGCGGCCCCACGATGAGCGCGCTGAAGGAGCGCGCCCGCATCAGCACGCGCAGGCCAGCTAGTGCGTAGCCGAGTTGCCCGAAGCGCTTCTTGTCCTGCGAGGTCAGGGACATCGCAAGATCAGCGCTCAGTCCGAGGCTGGCCACGTTGAAGAACGGCTGGCCATTGACGTCGCCGACATCGATGCGCCGCTTATGCCCGGCGCAGATCACATCCACCGCAGCTTCGATCGTCACCGGCAGGCCGAGCGTGCGCGCGAGATCATTGGCCGTTCCCAGCGGGATAATGCCGAAGGGCAGCTCGGCCTCGAGCAGACCGCGCGCTGCGCAATTCATGCTGCCGTCTCCGCCGCCGACAGCGACGAGATCGATTTCGCCACGCAACCGGCGGATCAGCGCCGAGCAATCCTTCATCTCTTCTGGTGAAGGAAGGATCACCTGAAAGCCATGCTCGTTGAACCGCTGCAAGACGAGCGGAAGGCTCTCCGCCCCGCGCCGGCTCTGCGCGTTGACGATGAGGAGAACTCGTCCGCCCGGCATATTCACAAGTCTCCCAGCTATTGTTCAGCTGGGCAACGCGGCAACAGGCTCCGGCGTTGCGTTGAAAGCACAATAGGCTTCAGGCGCTATGTGCCCGAGCCTCCTCGATCGCGTCGAAGACGATGAGCGGGGTGGCGGGCATGTCGAGCGCGCGCACATTGTGGCGTGCCAAAGCATCGGTCAGCGCGTTCATCACCGACGTCATGGACCCCGCGCAGCCAGCCTCACCGCAGCCCTTCACGCCGAGCGGATTGGTGCGCGCGGGCGAGGGACGGCTGATAAAGCGCACGTCGGGAGCGGAATCGGCATGCGTCATCGCGTAATCCAAGAACGAGCCCGAGGCGAGCTGCCCGTCCGGCGTGTAAACCGTGCGCTCCATCAGGCACTGGCCAATGCCTTGCAGCACTCCGCCCTGAATCTGCCCGGCGACAATCAGCGGGTTTACCAGCGTCCCAAAATCGTTGACCGCCGTATAGCGAACGACCTGCACATGGCCCGTGTCGTTGTCGATCTCCACCTCCGCGATATGGCACCCATTGGGATAAGACGAGGGCGACAGCGCGTGCATATGCGACACGTCGAGCGTTTCAGGCACGTCGGCGGGCAATGGCCCGCCAATGGCGAGACGCTGTGCGATTTCGATCACGCCGATAGTCCGGTCCGTGCCCGAGATGGCGAATTTTCCGTCCACGAATTCAATATCGCCCGCGGACGCCTCGAGAAAATGCGCGGCGGCGGCGCGGGCCTTTTCCAGCACGAGATCGCTCGCCTCGAAAAAGGCGCTGCCGCTCGCCATCAGCGATTTCGACCCGCCCGTTCCGCCGCCAGCCGTGAGGGCGTCGGAATCGGTCTGCATGAGATGGATCGACTCGAAGGGAACGCCGAGTTTCTCGGAGACGATCTGCGCGAACGACGTGCCGTGCCCCTGCCCGTGATCGTGCGTGCCCGTGAGGATCGTCACGCTGCCGTCCGCCTCGAAACGGATCGCGCCGAGTTCGTTCGATGCTGGTGCTGTTACTTCTAGAAACTGGCCGATGCCGCGCCCGCGCCACTGTCCGCGCGCAGTGCTCTCGGCCTCGCGTGCGGCGAAACCGTCCCAATCGGCAGCCTCGAGCGCCTCAGCGAGGATCGCAGGAAAATCGCCGCTATCGTAGACCGAGCCTGAGGGCGCCTTGTAGGGCATGGCCGCGGGCGCGATGTGATTGAGGCGCCGGAGTTCGGCCGCATCGATTCCCATCTCGCGCGCGGCGGTGTCGATCAGACGTTCGAGATAATAATTACCCTCTGGACGCCCCGCCCCGCGATAGGCTGTGACCGGCACCGTGTTGGTGAGAACGCAGCGCGTACGCAGCCCGATCAGCGGCGTGCGATAGACGCTATTGAGATGCTTGGCGACATTCAGCGTCGGGATCAGCGGCCCGAAGGACGTGAGATACGCGCCCATATTGGCGGTGCCATCGCCCCGCACGGCGAGGAAATGCCCTTGCGCATCGAGCGCCAGTTCGAGCGCGAATTCATGGTCGCGTCCGTGATGATCGGACACGAAACTATCCGAGCGCGTATCGGTCCATTTCACGGGCAGGTTCAGTTCGCGCGACGCATGCAGCGCGCAGATGTACTCGGGAAACAAGGCACCTTTCATCCCGAAGGAGCCGCCCACATTCTTCGCCAGAATGCGCACCTTGTCGGACGCGACGCCGAGAACCTCGGCGGCCGTGGCGCGCGAACCGACCACGCCCTGCGTCTGCACATGCATCGTGAAGTGCTGCTCGGCGGCATCATATTGCGCAACGACCGCGCGCGGCTCCATCGCGTTGATGACGATGCGGCTGTTGACGAGATGCAGGCGGGTGACATGCGCGGCGGAAGCAAAAGCCTCCTCGATTTTCGTGGTGTCGCCGAAAACATAATCGAGCACGACGTTGTTCGGCACGTCGTCATAAAGCTGTGGCGCACCGGGCGCGGCGCCGTCGCGCGACTCGACGACACAATCCAGCGCCTCGATGTCGAGCACAAAAGCCTCGGCGGCAGCGCGCGCCTGATCGGCAGAGCGCGCGACGACGCAGGCCACGGGGTCGCCGACGAAACGCACTTTGCCGACCGCCAGCGCAGTGCGCATCGTCTTGTGCATCGGCGTGCCATCGCCACTCTTCAGCGGCAGTTTGCTCGTTTGCGGCTTGTAGCCTGCGCGCGCGAGATCGGCGGCAGTATAGATAGCAAGCACACCGGGCATGGCGCGCGCCGCATCTGCGTCAATGCCACGCAAGACGCCATGCGCGTGGGGGCTGCGCACCATGGCCAGATAAACCTGGCCCTCGATCACGACGTCGTCGGTGTAGCATCCCTCCCCACGCAAAAGAGCCGGGTCCTCGGCGCGCGGGACGGCTTGGCCCACACCGAATTTCATCGCAGCAAGATGCTCGTCATCGACGTGAATATTCATCGTTCCAAAAACCTCGGCGACTGATGGCGGCCGCGACGTAGGACGCGGCCCGCGCGGGGAGCGCAAGCGATCCAGTCAATATAGGGTGCAGAACGCCCGCTGTCAGGATTCGGCGAGAGCTTCGATGCGCGCGACGTCGAGAAGTCGCACCCCATCAGGCACGATGAGGATGACTCTCTCGCGTGCGAGCCGGGTCAGCATGCGGCTGACGGTTTCGACCGTAAGTCCAAGGAAATCGCCGATATCCTGCCGCGTCATGGGCAG
>JAQGKN010000298.1 GCA_028290085.1 Hyphomicrobiales bacterium | reverse complement strand
GCGCAGCCGAGAATGCGCAATGGGTTCTCGAAGGCGATCGCGGCATCAGCTATTCGGATAGCATTCCGGATGGTTCGACCCTCAGCGCCGGCGAATGGTGGCCAACCGACTACAATGGACCACCGCTTGTCTCAGTCGAAGGCGACATCGCGAAGGGGCTCGGGCTGAAGATCGGCGACTCGATTACTGTCAATGTGGCGGGACGCAATATCTCCGCGAAAATCGCCAATCTTCGGACGGTGAACTGGCGCACGCTGGGCATCAACTTCGTCTTCGTCTTCTCGCCCAACACGTTCGCCGGTGCGCCTCACACCTTTCTCGCAACGGCGACGTTCCCGAAGGGCGGCGATGAAAAGCGCGAGCTGTCGCTCCTTCGCGAAGTCGCGCTGCGTTTCCCGACCATTACGAGCGTTCGCGTGAAAGATGCGCTCGATGCAGTCAACACGGTCATGGAGCAACTCGCCTTCGCCGTCCGGGGTGCCTCGGGCATCGCACTCACGGCCTCGATTCTCGTTCTCGCAGGAGCGCTGGCCGCTGGCCAACGCAGCCGAATCTACGATGCCGTCGTGTTGAAGACATTGGGCGCAACCCGGCGCCGTCTCCTTGCGGCGCTCGTCATAGAATACGCCCTGCTAGGGGTCGCCACTGCGATTTTCGGTCTGCTCGCTGGCAGTCTCGCCGCCTACCTGATTTTGATCCGGGTCATGGGGTTAGACACTTTCGTATGGCTCTGGGGACCGGCCGTGGGAGCAGCGGGAATTGCCTTGGTCGTCACTGTCGGACTTGGCCTTTTGGGGACCTGGCGAGTGCTCGGTCAGAAACCGGCGTCGCATCTTCGCAATCTATGAATTATGATATTTTCATAAGTTTGGGAATGCCGTATGGTTTGTGCGTCCGCGTCTGCCGCCCAAAGGGCAATCCCGAATTCCCCCCGAGGGGGCCTTGTAGGGCGCGCGGGCGCGGTACATATTATCACAGGGCAGAGCTCCGAGCCGGATCACGGCGGACGCCGTTGCCCAGAAGGAACTGAGAGGAAACCATGTCCGACTTCGACCGCAACGCTTCCCTCCGCTGGGGGACAGGCGTAGCCCGGGCCGGCACCGCCGAGTACGACCAGGGCCTACGCTCTTACATGCTCGGCATCTACAACCACATGACGCTGGCCTTGGCGATCTCTGCGCTCGTCGCCGTGGGCATCTTCATGCTCGGACGTAGCAGCCCTGTCGTCCAGGCTCTCTACATGTCGCCTCTGCGCTATGTCGTCATGCTGGCGCCCTTGGCGTTCGTGTTCGTCATCTCGTTCCGCTTTGAGCGGATGAGCTATTCATCGCTGCTGATGACCTTCTGGGCATTCGCCGCGACCATGGGTCTCTCGATGGGCTCCATCGGCCTCATCTTCAAGGTCGGGAGCATCGTCCAGGCCCTGTTCGCCACGACTGCCGCCTTCGGAGCCCTCAGCCTCTACGGGTATACGACGAAGCGCAGCCTGTCTGGCATGGGCTCGTTCCTGGTCATGGGACTGTTCGGGATCATTATCGCGAGCATCCTGAACATCTTCGTTCAGTCGGGCACGCTCGGCTTCGCGATCTCGTCAATTGGTGTGCTGATCTTCGCGGGCCTGACGGCCTGGGATACGCAGCGGCTCAAGGAGGAATATGACGTCGTCTCCAGCAATGCGGAGATGGCGGCGAAGGCTTCAGTCATGGGCGCGCTGACGCTCTACCTGAACTTCATCAACATGTTCCAGTTCATCCTGTCGCTGACCGGCTCTCGCAACGACTGACCGCGATAGACACTGAAAACAGCGAAGGCCCCGTCTCTGGCGGGGCCTTTTGCTTTTGAAGGGTTGCTGCGTCAGCTCCGGACGAGCCGGAAGGACTTGTCGAGGACCCCCAGAACCCACGCGAGATCCGATCCTCGTTTCAGCACCACGCCGCCTGCCGCGACGACCGCGTAAGCGCCCTGCTTACGGGCGAGTCGCGGGTCTTTCTCGATCCTGAAAAGCGGCACCTCGGATGTCCGGCGGAAGATCGAGAAGACGGCGCGGTGCAGGCCGAAATCGATGGCATAATCACGCCACTCGCCTTCCGCGACCTTCTTGCCGTAGACGCCGAGGATGAGGGTCAGCTCCCGGCGATCGAACGATACCTGCGTTGGTGCGGGTGCAGATTGGGCAGTTTTGCCGGGCGGTGTCGAGAGCAATCGCAAATGAGGCCGGCGCGCGGCCGGCCCGTTCGACGCGTCTGCGTCGGTGGAATGATCCTCTTGGCTCATGCGACCTCCTGACCCCCATGATCTCGCGATCTCATCCGTCGCACAAGCGGTCCGGGCGTTAACTTTCCTGGACGAGACATCGTCCTGTCAGATCAAGCGAATTCACGATTTCGCCCTGATCTGGTCGAACCGGCGCCCCGATCCGGAACGACCTTCTCGGCGTTGCCTCGAGGGCCCGGTTCGTCCGGTTCCCTGGATTTCGTCAGCCCCCCAGCCCCCCGGGGAGTCGATGCGAGCCGGGCCGACTTCGAAGACGGAGCGAGCGACACGGACCGTGCAGGAGATCTTCTCCGGCCGGTCCTTTTTTTTGCGTGCCGGGCAGAACGCTTGGCGTCTGCCGCGCAATGCCGCTTGAATCTCGCCTCCGCGACGGCGATATCTGCAGCAGTCGTCTCCGGTCCAGCCTGTGACCGTTTTTCCGAATGAGGGGCCTCTCTTGACCACGACAGAAACTGCCGGCGCGCCGCAGCCGCATGCCTTCCAGGCGGACGTTTCCCGTCTGCTGCACCTGATGGTTCATTCAATTTATTCCGACCGGGATATTTTCGTCCGCGAGTTGATTTCAAATGCCGCCGACGCCTGCGAAAAGCTGCGCTACGAGGCCGTCTCCACGCCAGGCCTGATTGGGAACGACGAAGGTTTTTCCATTCGTCTGACGATCGACGCTGAAGCAGG
This sequence comes from Hyphomicrobiales bacterium, assembly GCA_028290085.1. Classification (GTDB taxonomy): domain Bacteria; phylum Pseudomonadota; class Alphaproteobacteria; order Rhizobiales; family Beijerinckiaceae; genus Terripilifer. The sequence goes on along the minus strand of JAQGKN010000298.1, from coordinate 2,714 downwards.
GATCATCACCTTCGCCGATAACGGTATCGGCATGAGCCATGACGAGCTGATCGGCGCGCTTGGTACAATCGCCAGCTCCGGCACGCGGGCTTTCCTCGAAAAGCTGAACCAGAGCGGGTCCAAGGTGGCCCAGGACGGCGACAGCGAGACCGCTGCGGTTGGCGCCGATCTTATCGGACAATTTGGCATTGGCTTCTACTCGGCCTTCATGGTCGCCGATCAGGTCGAAGTTCAGACCCATAAGGCCGGCACGACAGAGGCATGGTCCTGGGTTTCAGACGGCAAGGGCACATTCACCGTTACGCCGCTCGCCATGGAAGCCGCCCCGGCCCACGGCACACGCGTGATGCTGCATCTCTCCGAGAGCAGCAAGGAATATGCGCAGCCCGGCCGTCTCGAGCGAATCGTCCGCGAACATTCCGGCGCGGTGGCCGTGCCGGTCGATCTTCTCGACAAGCCCGACTCCGAACCGCGGCGGATTTCTGAGGGAACGGCGATCTGGGCGCGACCCAAGTCCGAAATCACGCCTGAGCTCTACGACGAGTTTTATCGCGGGTTGGCGGGCCAGTTCGACAGCCCGGCACTGACGGTTCATTGGCGTGCTGAAGGCCGGCACGAATACACCGTTCTCGCCTTTGTTCCCGGATCCCGGCCGTTGGATCTGTTCGCGCCCGCCCGCAAGAGCCGTGGCAAACTCTATGTCCGCCGCGTGCTCATCACACATGATGCGGATCTCCTGCCGGGCTGGCTTCGCTTCGTCCGTCTCGTCGTCGATTCGAGCGACCTGCCGCTGAACGTCTCGCGTGAGATGATTCAGGACAGTCCGATCTTCGCGGCCATCCGCAAGGGCATCGTCAATCGCCTGCTGCAGGAACTGACGAAGCTCGCCGAAAGCGACGCGGAGACCTATGCGAAAGTCTGGCGCGACTTTGGCGCGGTGCTGAAGGAAGGCATCTACGAAGACCCGGAACGCCGCGACCAGCTCTTCAAGCTGGCGCGCTTTGCGACCTCCAAGCAGGCCGAGCCCACCCGCACCCTCGCCGATTACGTCGGCTCGCTCCGGGAGAACCAGACGGCGATCTGGTACATTACCGGCGACGATCCGAAACGACTGGCCGCAAGCCCGCAGCTCGAAGGTTTCCGGGCACGCGGCATCGAAGTGCTGCTCCTGTCTGACCCTGTTGATGCCTTTTGGGTCGAAACGGCGCTGGGCTATGAGGGCAAGCCGTTCAAATCCGTGACGCATGGGATGGCCGACATCAAGTCGGTGCCGGTCATGGAGGGCGAGACAGCTGCCTCCGACGCCCCTCCGGCCCCGGAAGTCGCGACCCTTCTCTCTTTCATGAAGGAAACGCTGGCCGAAAGCGTCGAAGACGTGCGCGCCTCGGACCGCCTCGCGGCGAGTGCCGCCTGCCTCGTCGCGCCCGAACATGGCCGTGATCGCCGGCTGGAGCGCCTGTTGGCCGAAACCGGCAATCTGGGGATGCTCTCCAAGCCCGTGCTGGAGATCAATCCCACGCATCCGATGGTTGCTGCCCTCGCTCAGCGCTTTGCAGCGGGAGATGAGAGGCCCCTCGTCGAGGACGCCGTCTGGCTCATCCACGACGAAGCCCGTGTGGCCGACGGAGATGCCCCCGCCGACGCAGCCGCTTTCTCGGCACGCCTGACGCGCGTGCTGACGCGAGCCGCACTAGGCGCGGCCGCAAAACCTTGAGCCCCCTCACGGGCCAGCGCTTGTCATCCGCCTTCCGGATTGTCGCAGACACATTCTCGCGGGCCGGGATCGAAAGTCCCGGCCCTGAGGCAAGGATGCTGCTTTGCGCGGCTGCGGGATGCGATCACGCAGCCCTCATCCGCGACGCCGACTCGCCGCTGTTACACGAGGCAGGCGAAAGGCTCGATGCCTTCATGCAGCGTCGACTCGAGGGCGAACCATCCACCCGTATCCTAGGCGCGCGAGCATTCTGGACGCTCGATTTTCTAGTCACGCCCGACGTTCTGGACCCCCGTCCGGATTCGGAATGCCTGATCGAAGCAGCTCTTGAGCAGCTCGGCCCTGATCGAAACAAGGCGCTTCGCATTCTGGACCTCGGGACGGGCACCGGCGCTCTGCTCCTCGCACTGCTCAGCGAATGTCCAAACTCGACAGGCATCGGCGTCGATCTTTCGCCCGCTGCCTGCGAGGTGGCGCGCCTCAATGTTCACAGCAACGGCCTCGATGCCCGCGCCGAAATCCGGCTCGGCCGCTGGGCGGACGGACTGACGGGCACGTTCGATGTGATTCTCTCCAATCCGCCATACATCGAATCGAAAACCATTGCCGGACTTGACGTAGAGGTTCGAAATTACGATCCCCACCTCGCTCTGGACGGCGGCCTAGACGGATTGACCGCCTACCGCGAGATCATGCGTTGCTTGCCGGGACTACTGGGCGCGGGCTTTGCCGTACTTGAACTTGGGATTGGGCAAGCCGCTGACGTTACACGCCTCGCCATGGAATGCGGCCTTCAGCAAAGAGGCCTGCGAGCAGATCTCGGCGGCGTCGAACGGGCGCTGGTGGTAGCCAAAGGCGCCTCGGCCGATTGAGTGGCGCCCGGGCATTTGGCCGCGCCACGGCAGAAATTCCGTTTTGCCCCTTGGCGGACCGAGTAAAAGCGACTAAGTACAGAAACAGAAATCGCCTCGGCTCTGCATCCGCAGGGGCTTAAGGTCCG
>JAQGKN010000680.1 GCA_028290085.1 Hyphomicrobiales bacterium | reverse complement strand
CCGCAGCGCGCGCCGCCGCGAAGAGCTTCTTGGTCGGCTCGATCGCCTTCCATGCATTGATGCCGCAGGACGAGGGAAATTCCTTGGCGACTTCGGAGACCGGGTTCGGGCCGCCCTGATAGGCGAGTTCATAAAGATCGATCGCCAACAGCGCCGCTTTCGGTCCGACGTAGAGGTCGCGCTTGTAGTGCGAATAGAGGTCGAGGACGTCGGCGGGAATGATGTCTTGCCAGCAATGATCCTCGAATGCGTCCACCATGGTATCCTCCCTGAGCATTTCTTCGTTTCGGCCGACCATTATTGGACGGGAATTAGTGCGCAAATTTCCTGCCCGTTCGACAAGTCTGGGCGACGCTGGCCCTCCCTGAAGCCTTCCGGTGCACTCAGCCCTTCCGCAATTATGACTGTCTTCGGAAGCGTCCCGTGCAATGGCAGGGTCACCTTAAACTAGTCCGCTGCCAAGCGGTTGTTCGGGATGAGCCGCGATAATGGCCATGCACAAGGAGCGAACCGCGGACGTACATGCGTTAGTCCGCTCCGTCAGCCATAATCGAGATTAAGAGAACGTCCGGCTGAGGTCGTTCTAAGGCTCGCGTTGACAACTGGAAATTCCACTCCATGATATCGAATGGTCTGATAATTAGAATAATATGTCAAGGAACGATCCGCGGACCAAGCCGGTGACCGGATTAATGCTGTGCTCCCGAAGCCGGTGCTGCTTTTCAGGATGAACAAAAGCATTCCCGTGCATCGGCGAGGTGGCACGGCACCGCCGAGCCACCATCGCTTTCAGGGTCTGTTGAAATAGCCGTGCTTCAAAGCCCATAGCCATAAGTACACGAGCTTTTCATTATAGAGCTCCATGAAGCCGAAATGACCGTAGCGCGGGATGAGCACCACGTGATTGCGTACGACGCCGGCGTCCCGATACTTTCGCGCCATAAACACCTCGCGCTTGTCGGAAACTTCCGTCCCGGCGACCCAATGTCCTTTGTCATTGTCACCAACGAGGGCGAGGACGGAGATTGATTTGAGCCAGTCCGCATCCGGCTCTGCCAGGTGATCGACATATTCGCTCAGTGGCAAACCCGTGCGCGAGGGATATTGTTCAAGTATCGTCATGATGCCACGATGCTGATTGTCACAAAGCGACGTCTTGATCTGAGAGCGATGCGCTGACGCGGCCCATCCGAATAATTCCGCAGCGCCCCCCCAAGGCGTCAGATCCGGCGGATCCTCGTAGCCGGCATGGCGATAGGTGTGCGGTGACCGTCGCGAAATATGATCGACGGGTAATTCCGTATATTTCTCTGCGCCCGTAATCTCGCGCCATTCCTTCCGCCAGCCATCGGGGCCCCCCGTTCCAAAGCTGGTCAGGCCGATAACTTTGTTCAGCGGTGCGAACTGGCTGAGTGCGACGGCCATCGGACCGCCGGTGGAATGACCCCAGACCAATATGTCGCGACCGGCGAAATTTTCTGAAACGAGCTGTCCGGCGCCCTGGAGGATTGTGTTGAATGTGCATTTGAGATTGCGGTCGATCGTTTCATCGATCGGCAGATCCCTGTCCAGCAGGTAAAGCGGCTGGCGCTCTGCTATGGATGAGCGCCAGATGTTACCGGGAGGATAATGTCCCGGATAACTGATAGAGAGAACCGAAAATCCCTGCGCAGCGAGGGTTCGGGCCTGACCGGGGCGCCCATCCGGCGTGAGATCGAACACGCTCTCTGAATCCGCGCCGCCATGAAAAAAGACAAAGGCGAGCGATGGATCGATCTCACTGTCCGGAGTATAAAGCGACCCATGAATGTCCCACTCGTAGCCGTTGCGCGAATAGCGGCTCGTTACCTCCATTTTGCTGAAACCGGTGGCGGGATATGGGGCACCGACAGCCAACCATTGTTCCCAAGATAGCGGAACGAGCGTTTCCTCCCCCTTCAGACCGTCCAAGTAGTGCCGTATTGAGTCGTTCATCGTTACCGTCATGAGCCCTCCACATTCTATTTTGCTTGCTCTTGCAGCCGCAGATCTGGCGCGTTGGCCAGATTCCGCCCGCGGCACCTGTGCGATAAGTTCATTCGCGCATTCAGACTTCGCCACTTTCCTTCCGAGGTACGCGCAAGTACGAGGACAGACGTGTGGTACGACGCATGTAACTCCACTGCTGGAGTTACATGCGTCGTGATTTGGAAATGGAACATTGATCAGGCTTAGGGCGGCGGACCTGACCATTGCTTGGACACACGGACCGAGGCTGGGCATCAACCGGTGTAGCGACGGACAAGCGGCGCTTTCTCCGCCATGACGAATTTTGCCCTGATCCTTCACTCGAAAGGCATCAAGGATTAGCCAACTTTCTCAGCCGATCGACGACCGCGGGCGGCGCCTGATATGCCTGCGTTATTAGCTCCTGAATCTGCTGACCTGTCCGAGGGTTATCGGCGCCCAAACTTGCCTTTGCCTGTTCGTCACGAAACTCGGGATCGTTCAGACTTTCCCAGAACGCTTTGCGGATGGCGTCCACGCGGTCTTGCGGAACGTTTGGCGGCAGGAGATACGGCCGGCCGACTGCAATAGGTGCGACTGCGGCCCTCCATAGATTCCGATCGTTTTCGGTGGTCACCAGGTCGAAGATGAACGGAACATCTGGAAGGTGTGGCTCCTTTTCCGCACCGTACTGGACGAGCAGCTTGACCTGCTTGTCTGGAATCCAGGATGGCCGGGTGGACATGAGGCTGTTGTAAAAGGCGCTGGGGTACCCATCGAGCTCACCGCGTTCTGTTGCGAGGAGCGCATCGTTTTGACCCGGATACCCGACGATCAGATTCAATTTGAGACCCAAGGTCTCGTTAAGAATTCGGCCGTAGAAGCTCGGCGTAGAATTCGCGCCAGAGGAGCCCACCCTGAGTTCGTGGGTCTTGGCCTCCTCAATCGAACTTGCTGGTGCAGAATGCCAGACTGCGAGCAGGCCGGTCTCAACGCTGGGAGAGCCAAGCCAGTTGAATTTTGTCGGATCGTAGGCTGCCTGCTTCGTTCCAAACAGCGGCTCGAAGGGTGTGTTGTTTTGTACAGCGCCCATCACCGTGCCGTCGTGCGCGGCGATCGAATAGAGATAATTGCTAGCTACGATTCCCCCGGCGCCGGGCATATTTCGAATGACGACCGCGGGTGAGCCCGGGATGTGCCGGGTCAGATAGCGGGTCAGCATTCGGGCGAGCGTGTCATAGCCTCCGCCGACGCTCGTACTGACAACTAGACTGATTGTTTTTCCCCGGTAGAAGTCCGCGACGCTTTCCGCTGCCCATGCGGCAGTTGAAATTTGCGACAATGCGAGACCAACAACAGCTATGCTTGCAACTGAACGCATCGGCCTGCCCTTGTTTTTGATCGAAAGTCACCAGCGGTGGTTTCCATGGCGTGAATGTCGCGGCAAGGATTCTCGTGCTTCCTGAAACGTAAGTTCTCTAGGCGGACCATCACTCGAGGCGGACATTCTTTGTGAAGTCATAGTCAGGAGAGATGGCGCTCGTGAATTTCCACGAGACAGAGTCTTGCCCTGCCATTGGGTCGAGTACCGCCTGGAGGAACCGTTGCTGGTCCAACCATGCTGCTTCCGCCTGCTCCCGGCGGTAACGGCCCGGCATCGTGTCATTAAGCCAGCCGTGCGGCGCACCCCGATAGATGTTCAGGTCATAGCTCTTATTGGTCGCCTCGAGTGCGCCGCGGAACCGTTGAATATCGCTCACGGAGATGATGTGATCGTCCGATCCAAAGGCACCGAAGACAGGGCACGGGAGTTGTGAGATGATCTTATCAAGCAGCTGCGGCTGGCGCTCGTTGACGCCCCATTCGCGTTTCGATGCCGCACCATACCAGACGATGGCAGCCTGAATCGGGACATGCGCCGCGAACACGAGGGGGAAGCGGCCCGTCTGACAATAGCCCCCGACCGCGACTCTTTCCGCATCGGCTTCAGGAAAGTTTTTCAGCTCCGCTAGGACCGCCTGCAGGGACACAATGGATTCATCATCACTGAGATCGTAGCGGGAATTGCCGGCACTCAGTTGCGCCTGGTCTGCGTGCCGGAAGAAGAGATTAGGCGCCATGACGAAAAACCCGTCGCGTGCACATCTTAATGCGAGATCCTTGGTATGTTCCACGAGTCCGTAGCGCTCGTGAAGAAGAATATAAACGGGATAGGGGCCATCCGACGACGTCGGATAGGCAACAAACGCGGGCATCCCGTTCGAACATTCGAGGTCACGGGTTTGGACCGCGGAAGCACGATTCGCCATATTGCTACTCCAATTGACTAACGGGTTAAGCCCGCAACAACTCGATCGTGTCTGCAAGATTCATGACACGTCCCATTCGCGGAAAGACTCGCTCCATGAAGAATTGATTGTTGTTGCCGCGAGCTGAATAGCAGCAATCCTTGACGACGACGATACCGTAGTCCAGGTCGCGCGCAGCAAATACCGTGCTCGCGATTCCAACGTCTGTCGACCCGCCGCAGATGATGAACGTATCGATGCCTCGAACCCGGAACTGCAGGTCGAGATCGGTCTGGAAAAATGAATTCCACCGCCGTTTGGGTATGATCACATCGCCCTTAATTGGCGCCACTTCGAGAGCTATCTCCGCATCCTTCGAACCCTTATGAAACGGCGGCCTGATCGGTGCATCAGAACCACCGCCAGCGCCAAGGTTCATATCGGTATCGGTCAGCCTCATGACCGCATCAGACCCGTCCTCGGCATGCGCGCCGCTCGGATAGAATGTGGTCATTCCAACCTTCTTCGCGGCTTCCTTGATACTCCGCATATTCTCGAGAATATTCCGTTCCTTCAGAAACGTAACTTTGTTCGAATCGGCCGGGTGGAGATAGCCATTCAATGCGTCGAAAAGAATGAGTCCGGTATTTTGAGCGGACAAAAGCGGTTGCAACCGGGAAATTTTAGCCATGTATTTTCCTGTCGACGTGAAGGTAACGACCACGAGGGTAATAACTGCGAATCACCTAGCGGCCCCCTATGATTGCTGGGCTTGGCGCAGGAGGCACCGGAGGTGAGTTTCCAAAATTTGCCTTGCGAGCACGCCGTCGCGGGCCTCCATGGCATCGGTAATCTGCTCATGTGCAAGCAAGCGCTCAGAGCGAGTAGCAAGCGGCTGCTGCAACCGATACGCTTGGGCCACACCGAGAAGTGAACTCACCAGCATGCTGATCAGCGGGTTAGCCGTAATGCAGGCGAGTAGGTAATGAAAATTACGCCCAATCGGGGACGGCATGTCCGCCGGGATCTCGCGATGGAATTGGATCGTAGCGCGGAGATTTGAAATGTCTTCGGTCGTGGCCAGTCGCGCGGCGATCTCTGCCCCGCCCGGCTCAATGAGCAACCGCGCTTCATATAGCTCACCTAACGCGAACCGGTTTGCTTGCAACATGAGCTTTAGCATGCTGCCAATTTTCAGGAAGTCCGGCCTGGTTACAAATGCGCCTCCGGCCGCACCACGCCTAATAACGACCAATCCAGTCCGCTCCAAGATATGGACGGCTTCCTGAACGCTAGCCCGACTGGCCTCGAACCTTGCCATGAGTTCGCGCTCGGGCGGCAGCCGACTGCCTTCCGCGATCGCCCCACTGAATATCGCAGACTGAAGCTGTTCGACGATCATTGTCGAGAGCCGCTGCCCTCTGACTGGCTCAAATGATGCGGCGAGTACCGTCTGGTGCCTGTGACTCATGTGCTCGCCCTCTCGATACCTACCAAATGTCTGACATTTAGACGGACAGGTCAAGTGACATAGTTTGGTGCACTTTTTCGTCCGGGTTCGGGAAGCGCCTCAC
>JAQGKN010000165.1 GCA_028290085.1 Hyphomicrobiales bacterium | reverse complement strand
TCGCTCGCCACCGCCAAGGCTGCGGCCGACGCGTCTGGCCTGCCGCTCTACCGCTACGTCGGCGGCACGCAGGCCCGCGTCCTGCCCGTGCCGATGATGAACATCGTCAACGGCGGCATGCATGCCGACAACCCCATCGACTTCCAGGAATTCATGGTCCTGCCGGTCGGCGCGCCCAACATCCGCGAAGCCATCCGCTGGGGTGCCGAGATCTTCCATGTGCTGAAAGCCGCGTTGAAAAAGGCCGGCCACAACACCAACGTCGGCGACGAAGGCGGCTTCGCGCCCAACCTGCCGTCAGCCGAAGCGGCGCTCGACTTCTGCATGAAGGCTATCGAGCAGGCCGGTTTCAAGACCGGCACGGACATCGTGCTGGGGCTCGATTGCGCTGCCACGGAATTCTTCAAGAACGGCGCCTATCACTATGAAGGCGAGGGCAAGACCCGCTCCATCGAAGAGCAGGTCGACTATCTGGCCAAGCTGGTGTCTGCCTATCCCATCGCCACCATCGAAGACGGCATGTCAGAAGACGATTGGGCCGGCTGGAAGCTGCTGACCGACAAAATTGGCAAGAAGTGCCAGCTAGTGGGCGACGATCTCTTCGTCACCAATGTGACACGCCTGTCGCGTGGCATTTCCGAGGGTATCGGCAATTCGATTCTGGTGAAGGTGAACCAGATCGGCTCGCTCACGGAAACGCTGGCCGCCGTAGAGATGGCGCAGCGCGCCGCCTTCACCGCCGTCATGTCGCATCGCTCTGGCGAGACTGAGGATTCCACCATCGCCGATCTGGCGGTTGCGACAAACTGTGGGCAGATCAAGACGGGTTCGCTCGCCCGTTCGGACAGACTGGCCAAGTACAACCAGCTCATCCGCATTGAGGAAGAGCTGGGTTCGCAGGCACGTTACGCCGGCCGGAGCGCGCTGAAGGCCCTGATTTAAGCTAACCACGCGAGAACGGAACGGTAGCGTTCATGCTGCCGCCCGTTGCGCCTTGCACCAAAATGGCTATGATACAGGCATGTTTTCGTGTGCCCATAGTTTGAGCAATGTCGCCATGACAAACGAACGGGGCCGCGCGCCATTGGCCGTTGGCCCCCTCGTGCTTGATGGCTGCGCCATTCTGGCCCCCATGTCCGGCGTAACTGATGTTGGCATGCGCCGCATCGCTCGCCGCTTCGGCGCTTCTCTCGTTGTCTCCGAAATGGTCGCCTGCGACGACTACGTGCGTGGCGACGAGGAAACGCGGATGCGCGCGGAAGGCGAGGGTGTCGCCCCCCATGTCGTGCAGATCGCGGGTTGCGATCCCTACTGGATGGGGGAAGCGGCTCGTCTGGCGGAATCCTCTGGCGCCGCCATGGTCGATATCAACATGGGCTGTCCCGCCAAGCGCGTCACCGGCGGCTTTGCGGGCTCCGCGCTGATGCGTGATCTCGACCATGCGATCTCGCTGGTGCGCGCCACCGTCACAGCCGTCAAAATTCCCGTCACCCTGAAGATGCGCCTCGGCTGGGACGATCAGTCCCGCAATGCGCCTGAGCTCGCGCGCCGCGCCGAGGCCGAGGGAATCCAGCTCATCACCGTCCACGGCCGCACGCGCTGCCAGTTCTACAAGGGCGAGGCGGATTGGTCTGCAATCCACGCGGTGCGTGAGGCCATTTCCATCCCGCTCGTCGCCAACGGCGATTGCGCCACGCCGGCAGACGCACGGCTGATGCTGGAGCGCTCCGGCGCTGACGGGGTCATGATCGGACGCGCAGCGCTTGGCCGCCCTTGGCTCGTCGGCGAGATCGCGGCGGCTCTGGCGGGGCGTGCCCGCCCGGCGCTGACGGCAGCGATGCTTGCCGCCGCCGCTCTTGAACATTATGAAACCCTGCTCAACATGTTCGGCGCCCATGCGGGGCTTCGTCATGCGCGCAAGCATCTAGCGGCCTACGCCGAACATGCTCTGGCCGGCGCTGACCCGCGTCCGGCAGACCGGCTGCGGCTGGTGACCAGTGAAAATACGGCCGAGGTGAAGTCCCTCCTTGCCGGTTTCTTCGATCAACCCTGTCTCGAATGCGCCTCGGGCGCCGAAGCGGCTTGACCATGCACACCAATGTTTCCCCACGTCGTGGGACCGAAAACCTGGCATTCGCGCCATCTGCCCAAGTGCTCTTCAACGCGCTTCCACACCCGGTGCTGGCGGTCGCCCGCGACGGCGCGATCCGCGATGCCAATGTGGCGGCCGAGAACTTCTTCGAGCTCAGCCGCGTCATGCTCCTCCGGTTGCGGCTCGACGACATCTTGCCCTTCGGTTCGCCCCTGCTTTCAGTTGTGGAACACGCGCTGGCGCGGGGCTCGGTGGTCAATGAATACCGTGTCGATATCGGGACACCTCGGATCGGAACCGAGCGGGTTGTCGATATTAATGCGGCGCCGCTCTCGGCGGGTGGTGACGGCGTAGTCATTATGCTTCAAGAGCGGACAATTGCCGATAAAATGGACAGGCAATTGACGCATCGGGGTGCAGCCCGTTCCGTTACAGCGCTCGCGGCGATGCTCGCGCACGAAATTAAGAATCCCCTTTCTGGGATACGTGGCGCAGCTCAGCTGCTGGAGCCGGGTCTCAGCGACGAGGATCGGTCGCTGACTCAGCTCATTTGCGAGGAGACGGACCGGATCGTGAAGCTGGTCGATCGCATGGAGGTGTTCTCCGACGAGCGCCCCATCGCGCGCGAGAGCGTCAATATCCACGCTGTCCTCGATCATGTTAAGCGCATCGCACAGGCCGGTTTCGCGCGTCATATCCGCTTCCACGAGAGCTACGACCCCTCGTTACCGCCGGTCTCCGCCAATCGCGACCAGCTCATCCAGGTCTTTCTCAATCTCGTGAAAAATGCCGCGGAAGCCATAGGCGACGATGCCATAGACGGCGAGATCGAGCTGTCGACCGCATTTCGCCCCGGTGTGCGGCTGAAGACGCCCGGATCCAGCGTGCCCATCGGCCTCCCGCTGGAGTTCTGCGTCCGTGATAACGGCCCCGGCGTTGCCCCTGATATAGCAGCGCATCTCTTCGATCCCTTCGTCAGCAACAAGGCGTCGGGAACTGGCCTCGGTCTTGCACTTGTTGCAAAGATCATTGGTGATCATGGTGGAATCGTTGAGTGCGAGTCTCACCCGCGCAGAACCACCTTCAGGGTTCTGATGCCCATGTACGCCCCGACGGATGGGCGGGGCGGGGCGGAGTGACAGTCCGGTCCCGGGCTGACGCAGTGACGATCATCCGCCGAGAGGCGTAGGAGACAGGTGCAGATGGCGACCGGAAATATCCTCGTTGCCGACGACGACGCCGCGATCAGGACTGTGCTGAGT
>JAQGKN010000132.1 GCA_028290085.1 Hyphomicrobiales bacterium | reverse complement strand
GTTGCGCCTGCGTGAGATCGGCCCGCGCCGTTTTGCTGTTAAGGGCACGCCCACCGATTGCGTCATTATGGGCGTGCGCAAGATCATGCGCGACGCGCCGCCCGATCTCGTTCTGTCGGGAGTCAATCGCGGGCACAATCTGGCCGAGGACGTTACGTATTCCGGCACCATCGCGGGTGCCATGGAGGGCACGCTGCTTGGCGTGCGCTCCATCGCGCTGTCGCAGGGTTATCCGCCGGGCGGCCGTCTGGGTACGCCCTTCGATTGTGCCGAGGTTCATGCGCCGGGGCTTATCCGCCGCCTGCTGAAGGAAGAGCTGGAACCCGGCATCCTGCTCAATGTGAACTTTCCGGGCTGCAAGCCTGACGAGGTACGCGGGACGTCAGTTGCCGTGCAGGGCCGTCGCGACGCAACGTTCCTCGAACTCGACGAGCGTTTCGACGGTCGCGGCAATCCTTATTTCTGGATCGCTTTTTCGCGCCAGCGCTCAGAGCCCTCGCGCGGCACCGATCTCGAGGCGATTGCCAAGCAGCACATTTCGATCACGCCGCTGCGCCTAGATCTCACCGACGAGCCGTCGCTGACGCGGCTGGCCGCCAGCTTCTCTTAAGATAGATCGGGAGGGGCATGGATCAGGAGTCGTCCAGCCTCGACCGGCCTCGTTCGGGCGCCTCCGCCCAGGCGACGATGCGCTTTCTGCTGCGTCTGCGGGAGCGTGGGATTGCCAATGTCGCGGTGCTGCGCGCCATGGAAACGTTGCCGCGCGAGCATTTCGTGCCTCATCGCCATGCCGACCTCGCCTGGCGTGACATCTCGTTGCCGATCCCCTGCGGCCAGACCATGCCCGAGCCCTATGTGGTGGCGCGCATGATGGAGGCGCTGGCTCTTGCGCCCAATCATCGCGTGCTGGAAATCGGGACGGGCAACGGCTTCTCGGCTGCCATTCTTTCTCGTCTCGCGCAGGAAGTGCTGTCCGTCGAGCGATTCCGGTCGCTTTCGCTGGCGGCTGCCGCGCGTCTGCAGCGTTTGGGCATCGAGAATGCAGCGGTGGTCTGGGGGGATGGCCTCGCGTTGTCGGCCGAGATCGGCCTGTTCGACCGCATTCTGGTGCAGGGCGTTCTCGACGATGTGCCTCCCGCGATCCTCGAACGTCTCGCCAGTGGCGGTGTCATCGTATTCGGCCGCCGTGACGCTGCGGGCAGGGCGACACGCCTCGTGCGCCTCGTCCATGGCGCATCCGGCTTCACGGAAGAGAAGGTGTGCACCTGCCGCCTGCAAGGGCTCGTCAACGGCGTTTCGGCGGGATCATAGTAAGGGCGCAACGCGTGGCAAGACCGCCATGTGCCGAAATCTCCTCACATTTCGAACTGATCGATTCATCATAAAACCTTCCTTAACCCGCCCCGTGTTCAATGACGTTCATGGACACCGCATAAGTGTGGGTTGCGTTATGAGTATGATCGTTCGCGTTTTGAATTCCCGTTGTGCGGCACGGCTTGTCCTTGCGGGGCTGACGTCGGCTCTTCTGGCTGGCTGCTCGTCCGATTTCACGCGGATGAGTGATCCCTCGTCCAATCCCTTCCAGAATTCGTCCCGAGTTGACGGTTACGACCGTACGCCGACGGCGACCTCGGGTCCGCGGATGGCGAGTTCCGCTCCCATCAGCCATGTCGAATCCGCCCCGTTGGCCGCTCCCGTCCAGTCGGCGCCGCTTTCAGCGCCGCGCTACGCGGTTCCGGCTCGCCCCAGCCCTCAGGCCATGGCGGCGCCAGTTCGCGGCGGTGCTGCTGGATGGTCGCCAGAGGGTGGCACGCCCATCGTTGTCGCGCAGGGTGAGAACCTTTCCGTTCTGTCCGGGCGCTACGGCATTCCCTCTGACGCGCTGTTGAGGGCAAATGGCCTGAGCAGTGCCTCACAGGTTCAGCCGGGCACGCGCCTGACGATTCCCGTCTACAACAGCAATGGCGTTGCTCAGGCCGCAGCCGGTGCGCCCGTTCGCGCCGCACAAGTCGCTGCTCCGCACATGGCTGCTGCCAAAGCGGCTCCGTCACGTGTCATCGTCGCTGGTGCTGGTGCCGAGGAAGCAGCGGTGCGCCCGATCGAGCACAATGCGCGGATGCAACTCGCGAAGGGACCTGCGCCAGCCGCAGCTCGCATGGCCGAAGCGGTAAAGCCCGCCGCAGCCCACCACGTCGCGGAAGTGGCAAAGGCGGTGGCCAGCAAAGTCGCCAAGCTTCAGCCCGCGACCAAGCCGATGAAGGCCGAGACCGTTGCTCGCGCTGAAAAGGCCGAGACGGTTGCCAAGGCGGAAGCAGTCGTCGCCAAGATGAAGCCGGTTCGCACCGCTTCGCTGGAAGCGCCGGCGAATGCGACCCGCCCTGTTTCGCGGACGGACGAGACTCCGACTGCCAGCCTGCCGTCAACGTCGTCGGCATCTGCAACCGCGTCGGCGACGTCTTCGGATGCTGCCTCGCCTGAGTTCCGCTGGCCCGCGCGTGGTCGCATCATCCAGGGCTTCAAGTCCGGGTCGAGCGACGGTATCAACATCGCCGTGCCGGAAGGTACGTCCGTCAAGGCGGCGGAAGGTGGCGTGGTCGCTTATGCAGGCAGCGAGCTCAAGGGCTATGGCAATCTCGTCCTGATCCGCCATCCCAACGGCTTCGTTTCGGCCTATGCCCACAATGGCGAAGTGTCCGTGAAGCGGGGCGAGACGGTGAAGCGGGGCCAGATCATCGCCAAGTCCGGCCAGTCGGGCAACGTTTCCTCCCCGCAGCTGCACTTTGAACTGCGCAAGGGCTCGACCCCTGTCGACCCGACCCAATATCTCGCTGGGCTCTAAGCACGGCCTCACGCAAACCGTCGTCTTCCGCGAGACACGAAAGTCGACGTCATCGAATGGCGGGTCCCATGAAAGGCCCGCCATTTCGCGTTTCTAATTGGCGGAGCCGGTGAGCATCGTGCCGGTGCGCCCAGCGAGATCCTGGTTATATTGCCAGGCTGTGCGGCCCGAGCGCGCGCCGCGCGTCGTCGACCATTCCAGTGCTTCGGCCTTCATGGCATCGCGCGGGAGGGCGAGCCCATAATGGTCCGCATAGGCGTAGACCATCTCCAGATATTCATCCTGGCTGCATTTGTGGAAGCCGAGCCACAGGCCGAATCGGTCTGACAGCGAGACCTTCTCCTCAACCGCCTCACCGGGGTTGATCGCGGTCGACTGCTCATTCTCCATCATGTCGCGCGGCATCAGGTGGCGACGGTTGGATGTCGCGTAGAAGATGACGTTGGGCGGGCGGCCCTCGATGCCGCCTTCGAGCGCGGCCTTCAGCGATTTGTAGCTCGTGTCCTCGCCATCGAAGGAGAGGTCGTCGCAGAAAACGATGAAATGACCGGGTGCATCGCGCAGCTGCGCCATGAGCACTGGCAGGCTTTCGATATCTTCACGGTGGATTTCGACCAGCTTGAGCGCCGAGCCTTTGCCTTCGGCCATCAGCCTGTGATTGACCTCTGCATGGACGGCTTTGACGAGCGAAGACTTGCCCATGCCGCGCGCGCCCCAGAGCAGCGCGTTGTTGGCGGGCAGGCCGCGTGCGAACCGCTCGGTATTGTCGGCCAGGGTGTCGCGCATCCGGTCGATGCCGCGCAACAGGTCCATTTCCACGCGGTTGACGTTGCGGACGGGCTGCAGGAGCGATTTCGCGGGTTGCCAGATGAAGGCTTCTGCGGCGTTCAGGTCGGTGGTGACGGGGGCAGGGGGCGCCAGTCGCTCGAGCGCGGTGGCGATGCGCACCAGCAGCGCTTCCATGGCGTGGCCGGGATTTTCAGGCTGGTCGGTCATGGCATCTCGCTTGGGACGGCTGAGCGGCGCGCCGGCCGCGGATGAGCGGCTTTACCGCAAGGCGCGGCATTTGCGAACCCTCCGGACCGGCTCAATGATAATTGCGTGCCGGATTGGAGCCCCCGGGGCCTGTGCAACCATTGCTTTCGTATCGACGAACGGTATAGTCCGCGCGGCTTCGGGGCGGGTTTCTTCCGCACCGGCGTCTTGCCTGGAGTGACCCGGATAATGAACTTCATTACGCCCGCCTATGCACAAGCCGCCGGGTCTCCCGCTGCGA
>JAQGKN010000123.1 GCA_028290085.1 Hyphomicrobiales bacterium | reverse complement strand
AGTTGACCACCATCATGCCGCGCGTATAGCGACACAGCGCATTGATCTGGTCAGCCCGCGCCCGGGCCGCATCATGGGAATCGAGGACCGCTCCACCGAAGCATGACTGGTCACCCGAAAGAATTTTCACGAGGGCGTTCATAAGGCGTCTCTGGAGTTCGCGGGGCTTTTTGCCCGTCTTCGAACCCAGTATTCGACAGAGTTACTTAATAATTTCAGCTCTCTGGTAGGTAGTTATGTTTACGGTAAACGACTCTTAACCAGACAGCATCAGCGTTGTATCAATAGTCCCATTCCGCCCCGACTCCGACCGACGTGCTGCCGTCGGACCCGAGTTGCGACTGCACCCGAAGACGGCGCGTGATGTCGATGTCGACCGACAGCCCGGTCTGTGAGGGGGTCGCGCCCGCCTTGACGCCCACTGTCACCCGATCGCCGATCGCGCGCGATATTCCAAGGCCCGGACCTCCTGCTCCTGCTGCGATATCGAGGCTGTCGACGCCCAGCGACTTGCGAAGACGCTCGAAGGAATCGTCACCCCCGCCCGAGAACTGGCTGGCCGCCTGCGCCAGTTGCAGCGCCTGGAAGGGCGACAATCCGCCGGAGGCTTTCGAAAAGAGAATGCGCGAGAGGACCTCGTCCTGTGGCAGATCTGGTTGCGAGGAGAAAGCGAAGGAGGGCTCGTTGGCTGGGCCCGTCACGGTGACTATGGCAGTCACATCGCTGGCGAGCGTCTGCGCGGAAAAATCGAGATCGGGTATGAGATCGCCGGTGAAGGACAGCCGCCCGCGGGTAAAATCAAGGTTTGTGCCGAGCACCGTGAAGCGCCCGCGCACGAGATCGAAAGCGCCGACTGCGACGGGCTTGTCGGTCGTTCCCGTCAGCCGCAATGCACCGCCGAGAACCACGTCGAGACCGCGCCCGCGCACGAAGATTCGGTTTGGCGCGCTGACAGACAGATCCAGCGTCGCCACAAAGAGAGCGGCACGTCCACCGCTTGCTGCTCGTGCGCGGCGCATGTCGGCGAGACGTTTGACGACGGCGGGCGGCGGCGCGATGTGCCGCGTGTTGGCGATGGGCTTCAGCGTCGTCGGCAGGCGCGCGGGGATAGCCACGTCGAGCCGCGTCAGGTCCACGCGGCCGCCGATGCGCGGGGTGCGGGCCAGCGGGCCGCTGATCTCCAGCGCGAGATCCGCCGTCGCGTCGAGCAGGCTGTTGGCCGCGAGAGCTGCCCGCTGCCCGGTGATTGATATGCGCCCTGGAAAGCCAGCGGCAGGATCGAGCTGCACGCGGCCCGTCGCCGTCAGACGCCCATCCTTGGGCGTGCGCGCGGAGGCGCTTTCGATGGTGAGAGTTTCGCCCTCGGCGCGCAGGCGTGCGTTGATGTCGTCGAGCTGCACACCCTGCAGCGCATCGCGGAAGGTGCCGCCGGAGAGGGTTGCATTGCCACTCGCGCGCGGGGCCGCGCGTGTTCCGCTGAGACGCATGTCGAGCGAGACGGCACCAGTCAGACGGCGCCCCGCGGGGCCCAGAGTCGCGTTGGCCATACTGGCATCGAGCCGTCCGCGCGCCGTGAGGTCAAGTGCCGCTTCGGGCGCGAATGGCACATTCCCCGTCACGCTGACGCGTGCGGCCGAGCCGGCCGTCATTGTCGCGTCCACCGTCGCGTCACGTCCGCGC
Organism: Hyphomicrobiales bacterium; assembly: GCA_028290085.1. GTDB lineage: Bacteria > Pseudomonadota > Alphaproteobacteria > Rhizobiales > Beijerinckiaceae > Terripilifer. Next base: position 1,152 of record JAQGKN010000123.1, on the reverse strand, counting down.
AACTGCCCCTTGGCCGCGATGGACACGGGCGGAACGCCCGAGCCTCGTGCCTGGGGAACGACCAGGCCCGTCACGTCGAAACGATAGTCGCCGGTTGGTGCGGCCGGTGTGCCCGCAATCCTGACTTCGCCCTGCAAGACGCCTGCAAGCCCTGTTCCCGGCACGAAAATATCCGCGGCAGACAGCGGGACTGCACGCGCGGTGACCGCGAGATCGAGCTTTGCCCCAGCCCGCCCGTCGAGCGAGAGGCGGCCCCCCTCGACCGCCAGGACGAAGCGACGCAGATCGAGCCCGCCATCGACAAAGGCAATCTCTGCAGGGCCAGCGAGTGCAATGCGGCGGGAGCCGCGTTGCGCGGTGAAGCGCGAAAGATCGAGGCGTGTCGTGTCGCCCGGCACAAGGCGCGCGGCCGCGTCAAGATCGAAGCCACGGGCCTTGGCAGTCAGCGTCAGGTCGCTTGCGTCCGTCCGGCCCTGCGCGGAAAGGCGGATGGCCGAGAAGACTTCGCCCGCAATTGCAGCCTCGTCTATTGACGCGAGGCCATGGACGAGCGGATGCGCGAAGACATCGCTCAGCGTCGCATGCGTCTGCAGCTTGCGGATGCGGATATCGCCTGCGCGAATCTGCGCACCATCCGCATCGATCTTTGCATTCTGCCGCCCATCAACGACGTCGAGCGCAACGTTGGCGGAGAGACGTCCATCCATTTTGGTCAGGAGCAGTGCCGAAAGATCGTCGAGGTCGCCCGCGTTGACGGCGAGCGTTCCGCGCGTGCGACGCTCGGCGTCTATGTCGCCGGAGCCGAGCAAGGACGCAGAGCCGATGCGCAGATCAAGGGCGGCGAGACGCCAGCCACCATTTTCGAGACGGGCGACTTGCAGGTCGCCCTGCGCTGCCTTGCGATCCACTGTGCCGCTGAGTTTTGCTTTCGCAGACAGGGCACCGCGCAGATCGTGCAAATCGGCTGTGAGTGCCAGATTTTCGATGGGACGGCCAAGCGCGGTGGCGCGTGCGGATTGCACCGCGAGCGACACGTCGGGATGGTCGAGCCCATTGGTGAGATGCGCGCGCAGGCTGGCAGCGCCGGTCAATCGATTGGCCGCGCGCGCCAGATCGGGCAGATCGATCTGCGCCGTCAGGTTTGCGTCCAGT
>JAQGKN010000098.1 GCA_028290085.1 Hyphomicrobiales bacterium | reverse complement strand
GCCTCAGTATGATTATTCATTGGTGCCACGCAGGGTCTCGAACAGAAACCAGACGCGCTTCTCGCTCTCGTTTATCCAGTTCTCCAGAAGGCTGGCGGTGGCTACGTCGCCATATTCGTCGCAGAGATCGTGCATCGAGCGCATGTTCGCGACGAGTGTTGCGTTGTCATCGCGAAGTTCGGCGAGCATCTCGCGAGGATGGACGAAATCCGCGTCATTGTCCTTGATCCGCTGCCGGCGGGAAATGTCTCCGATCGACTTGATGGTGCAGGCGCCGAGCGAGCGCACTCGCTCTGCCAGCGGATCGGTCATAGCAACGATTTCCACACTCTGATCGTCGAGTAACAGGTGGTAGTCGCGGAAATGGTGACCCGACATGTGCCAATGGAATTTCTTCGTCTTCAAATAAAGAGCAAAGATGTCGGCGAGCAACACCGTCGCCTAGGCGCCGATATCGTTCGTCGCCTCCGCACCGAGGCCGGTTGGGGTCTTCAGGTCGTAAGCTCTGCGTGATGTGCCGGTCGTGTTCATAAGCCGCTCCTGATGTTGTAACCGCGGACGTCCGGCCCGCCATTCGGGGGTTGATGCGAAAGCCGCTCAGTCCTTTTGTTTTGCACGGCGTGTTTCCTTGACGTGGTCGGGCTCACGCCTCGGAGGGTGTGCCGGAAGGGGCCAAGAGGCTGAGGCCGACCAGAGCTGGAGGCACGACGAAGCGCCAACTCGGGGAGGCTGCGAAGGCAAATGCTGCAGTTGCGCATCCAATTGCAAAGCTGAGAAGGCTGGTCGCCATGCGCCTCAGCCGCTCCTTGACCTCGCGCAGGCGGTCGGTTTCCGTGCCGGACAGGAGGTCGGCAAGATCAATCATGATCTGCGTCGTCGTGCCGGTCATCAGCGTAGTCGGCGGCAACTTGGAAAGATGGGCTCGATGCAGCCCGTTCTGGATCGCCATGGCCGTTACGAGGGTCATTCCGATGGCGGAAGGCGAGTCGCCATTCGAGACGGGACCGTGAATGACGGCGGCGATGGTAAACAGCATCAGCTTCACGGACAGGAGCGTGACGATGGCTCTTCGTCCGGTAAGCTTGAGGTGCAGGGACAGCACGCTCGTGAGCAGGATGACGATGCAGAAGACCGGCAGTGCGAGCAGTTTCGCGATAACCCCTGTCGTTCCGAACACGAGCGCTGCCCCCAGCGTCACAAAGTTTCCGGTGACATGCGCAGTGAAGAGCCGGCAAAGGCCAGGAAGCCCATCGTGTCGACGCAGCCACCATTGAAACTCAGGAGCACGCTAAGCGACGGTCTGGCCATGAAGATATCCCGCTTGCGTTTTGGACTGTCGTCCACGGCCCATCATCTGCAGTATCATCGAATGTCGACTTCTGAACCAAGGTCCGTTCAGAACTGAATTGGAGGCAAGGGATACTGCGCGGGCCGCGTCGTTCATTCAGCTGGCCCCGAAGTTCAGCGATTAGCAAGGTCGTTTCCAGCAACAAGGACAAAGGCTCTGACAAGCCCGACATGCTCGAAGAACGCATTCATGGCCATGGACTTCTGGGGACCGGGCGGCAGTTCCCAGAAACGCAAGGCGACGCAAGTCGCGGCGAGGGTAAAGGCCGCAAGCGCCAACGCTCCAATCCAACGCCAGTAGCCAGTCAGAATCAGTGCCGACATGGCGAGTTCAAAGACGATGACTGCGACGGCGAAGAACGGCGCTGGCAGCAGTCCGAAATGCTCCATCTCGGCGAGAGCGTCGTCGAAATCGAGAAGCTTGACAACGAGGCTGCGTTCAATCGACTGGACAGCATTCGTATTCATGAACGGCGCCGTAAATCAGACGGCCCAGCAACTGCAGCCGAGCGCACCGAAGAAACCCTTCAGATCGGACACCGGGAGCTTCGAACTCCAGGAGCCTGCATGATCGTGACCATGCAGGCCGCACGCGGATGAACAGCCGCAGGAAAGGATCGCGCTCCGTCGCAGCGCTTGCCCTGCACTGCCCCTCTCGCCCCAGGCGCCGTAGCCGCCGAAAACGCGGACTGGCGACCAGTCTGGCATGGGGGGCGGCACATCGCACTCATCGAGAGTGGCGCAGTCTGGTTGCCCGAGATGGTCGCGACGACCTCCGAAAAAACGCCGAACGCTGCGCATTCGCATATTCTTGCAAATATCTGCCTTGCAGAGCGTCTGTCTTGAAGAATAAGGCGAACCTCCGCAAAGCTTCGCCAATCGCGCAATTAATGCGGAAAGGTATGGTCCGTCCCGGGCGCAGGGGGTAAGATAATGACGCTAGCCTTGCTGGGTCGTCATCGTTAGTGATCCTCTGCGACATGGCGTCTCCGATAAGGGCAGGTCCGAATGTAGGCCAGCGACGGAGCGACCTATGTCAAATGACGATGACAGGGCCGAGGAGGTACTTTCCAGCGGCGAGCAAGAGGTTCGCCTTCTGGTGGAAACGATCCCCGTGCTCGTATGGAGAGCCGCGCCCAACGGCGATATCGAGTACGTCAACAAGCGTGTTCTCGACTATTTTGTTGCACCACTTGGTGAAATCATTGCCGGGGGATGGGCTGAAAGGGTTCATCCAGAGGACGTCGCGTTTAGGGGGAGCGGCTGGCTCAACAATCTTGAAACCGAAAATCCTCACAATTTGGTCTGCAGATTTCGCGGAGCAGACGGCCTATATCGGTGGTTTAATGTGCGTGGAGCGCCACTAAGGGCAAGCGACGACCGTGTCCTCGGCCGGTACGGCGTACTAATTGATATCGACGATCGAATAAAAGCGGACGAGACCCTTCGGGAAAGCGGAGACAAGTTCCGTCAAATCTTCGAGACGGTACCGGGTCTTCTGTGGTCAGCGGATCCCGCCGGCGAACCGACCCAACTCAATCAGCGCATGCTGGACTATACCGGCATGCGATTTGAGGACTTCGAACATGGAGGTTGGGAGGCTGTTCTGCACCCCGACGACTTCTTAGAGACTGTAACTGCTTTCCGTCACGCGATTCAGACCGGAACACCGTACCAGGCTGTGCACCGCCTCCGTCGGGCGGACGGCGAGTTTCGTTGGCACCATACGCG
>JAQGKN010000095.1 GCA_028290085.1 Hyphomicrobiales bacterium | reverse complement strand
GCGCAATCGGATCCTTGGCGCCTTGGGCTTGCAGGGTCTGCGAAATCTCACAGATGCGCCGTGTCTCGGTGCCGGTCAGAATAACCTGCTGGCAGACCAGAGCCCAATCGCCATAGGTGGCCGAGGTGCTCTGCGGCTGCGTGCTGACGGGTGAGGGCTTCGGGGCCGGAGCGGCTTCCGGCTTGGCGGCTTGTGCGGACGCATCGGTGGCAGTGAGCGCAAAGCCTATGAAGAGACTGGCTTTCAAATAAAGACGCATCTGAAATCTCCTTTGGCACCGCACTATGAGGCGCGATGTTTTCAAATGAATACGCAAGTGAAACGAATCGCGACCGTCCAGATTAAAACCGGGATGCGGCCAGAAAACTCAAACGAGTTGAACGCGCTACACCGGGCGCATCGCTATACTGGCGGGCGAGTTCGAGCCCCAAGCTAAGACCTTTGCGCGCGTTGTCCAATGCAAAATCACCACGCACACCAGCGCCGAACGAAACACCGCTGATGTGCGCGCGCTCGACGGATGTTGGGCGTTCCGCTGAGCCCGCACCGGCTGCGGCGAAGAGATATGGAGACGCCGTTCTGCTCACGCCCCCGATCGCAAAGCTGTACGCCTTGACGAGTTCTCCGCGCGCGGCGAGGCCCCGATCTACGCTAAGTGCGCCGGGTGGCAGTCCAGAGATAAGGTTCGTACCGTCTAGCGAAAATTGCTCGGACCGGAACACAGCTGCATTGAAGCTCGTCTGACCAGACAGCATAAAGTCAGCGTGCAATCCGTCCATCGGCAGGCCCTGGCTGTACTGCAAGTTGAACCCGGCCTTGCTGAAGGTAGGGCCCGATCCCTGCCGTGACAGCGGCACCGCCAGATGAGCGCCGTCGCGTCCGCCGAGACCTTGTGCTCCAGAAACGCTGATCAACAGGGGGGCACCCCACCACGTCGCGCCAGCCCAATCGATGCTGCCACGCATCGATGTGTACTCGTCGCGATTGATTTCGGTGTGGATCTGCGGTGCTGCGTTCACCTGAGAGAGATGCTCGATTGAGCCGCTCACCGACAACGTTTCGGTACGTGAGCGAATGAGCGGGTACGCCACGCGCATCGACCACCTTTGCAGATGGCCGGGCGAGTCGACAGCGCCTGTCTGGGCACGCCCGTGTGTTCGCGAATCCGTAAATTCCGGCGTTGCGGTCAGGCCATCATGACCCAGAGGCATGACGACGCCTACACCGAAGACACGCATGCGTGGGTCGTCGGAAAATGTGCGGTCGAAATTCTGATTGCTGATGAGCGAGCCGTAGATCTGCTCGCCTTGACCCAGCGCGCTATTGATCGCGATGGAAGTACCGAACTGCAGCCGACTGAGGCTGCTGCTGAGACGATTGTCGACGCTCGCCGTTCCTGAAATCAGCTGATGCGACCCATCGAGCACAAGATTGACCGCGCCCGGGGCCTTTCCAGCAGACAATGTGCTGCGCAGCCTGAGGCCCGCTACGTCCCCCGCGATCAGCAACTGTCGCTCGAGCCGCGCCAGGGTGAGGCGCCGGACACCGACCAATCCCTCCGTGCGTCCGCGCACAACGTCCCGCACGGCTGAGGGCAATGCATCCGTGTTGATGGCTTCGACATAGCCATCGATAACGAAGAGCCTTACGGGATCGCCATCGACGATCTTCTGCGGAGGGACGCTGACGCGAACCAGTACGTATCGGCGCGCACATAAGCCTGCTCCATTCGCGCAGCCAGCGCAAAAATCTCTGCGACAGAGACCTTTTTCCCGGCATAGTCGCCAGCGAGTCGTTCACGTATCTCGACGAGTTCTGTGAATTCTCCCTCGACGATCAGACCGCCGGGAACGATGAAAAACTTTTCGGAGCCCGCCGGCGCCTCTGCACCGGCACTTTGCGGAATTGAAACGCCACCTCGAACGATCGGCGGTTCGGGGCGCAGGCTCGGCGGCGTGATCTGGCTGGGTATGACGGCAAGCACGGCCTGAGCGAAAGCCGGGCGCACACCAGCACCCAAAACCATCACTATCAGCGAAATGCAAGCCGCGGTGAAAAGCCGATTCATAAAAAATCCGAGCTACAACACAAGAAACATGAAGAAACACAACAGGAGCAAAAAATAGGTAGGTAAGAATCAACGAGCCAACATAACTGCGGATCGGCCCGGCGCCAAGGCCGTTGGCGAATTCCTTTGCGGCACGAGTTGGATTTACGCCTTATCCACATGGACTCGGGCTTTCAGCACGTGCGTTCTCATATGCCGCAGAAACGGGCGGCCGCCGGGTCTGTCCGCACGCGCCCCCCCTGACTTCGTCAGCTAGCAATTTGTAATTGCAATACAAAACGGTCCTGCATGTAAAATGCAGGATTAGAATGCCATGAAACTACTGAAAGAAGCGTTAGCTCACTTTGTCCCGCAGCCGCTCCGCCCGTCCTGAGCAGTGTGGCCTGAAACGAAAAGAGCCGGGCCGCTTTCGTGGCCCGGCTCAGCTGGAACTAGCGAAAGCTTACTTGAAGAGCGACATGATCTGCTGGGTGCTCTGGTTGGCGATGCTGAGGGACTGCACGCCGAGCTGCTGCTGAACCTGCAGAGCCTGCAGCTTCGTCGATTCCTGGTTCATGTCGGCGTCCACGAGCGTGCCGACACCCTTGGTCACGGCGTCCATCAGATTGCCGACGAAGGTCGTCTGCAAGCCGATGCGGGTCTTCACAGCGCCGAGATCGCTCGCCGCGCTGGTGACATCGGTGAGAGCCGCGTCGACCATGTTGACGTAGTCGCCGAGTGTCGCGAGATCCGCTGTGGAATCCGTCAGGGCCGAGATATCCATCGTGCTGACCTTGGCGGTCGTGGCGCCCACGGTCCTGTCCTTGTCCACAATGCCCGACTGGTCGGCGGCGTCGTAGAGTTTCGTCAGGGCCGTGTTCAAGAATGATATGTCCGCTGCCCTTGGGGATGGTCATGTTACCTCAACCGTCCGACGACGCCTTCGATGGCCTTCTTGAGTGTGACCATATCCACTGGCTTGCAGAGGTAATTGTTCAGGCCGAGTGCCCGGCCACGGGCCAGGATCGAGGTGTCGCTCTTGCTGGTGAGCATGATGAACGGCACGTTGGCTGTCGGCTTGTAACTGCGGATCGCCTGGAGGAGCTGAAGGCCATCGAGCTTGGGCATGTTGAAATCGGAGATGACCAGATGCGCCGGCGTGCTCATCATCATCTTGAGGGCCTGTTCGCCGTCGGCAGCATGAACAATGTTCTTGATGCCGAGCTGCTCCAGCCCGTCGCGGATCAGCATACGACTCGTCGAAGTATCGTCCACGATGAGGATCTTGAGTTGGTCTAGTATGGACATGCGTTGGCTCCTTACCGTGTATCCCTGAGAGCGGTGAATAGCTCGGCTGCCATGTTCTGCAGCGGGACCTGTTTGGCGACTGCACCGATTTCGAACGCGACCTTGGGCATTCCGTAAACGACGCAGGTATCCTCGGATTGTCCGAATGTCAGCGCCCCGGCCTTGCGCATTCCATCAAGGCCCGAGGCGCCATCGCGCCCCATGCCAGTGAGGATAATTCCGGCCGAGCGCCCCCCAACGGACTGGGTGACCGAATTGAAGAGCACGTCCACCGACGGGCGATGCCCATTGACGGTATCGCTCTCGACGAGATGGCAGCGCAACGCGCCTGGCTTGCCCCGAACGGTGAGATGGGCCTTGCCGCCCGGCGCCACATAGACGCAGCCGCGTTCGATGGGTGCGCCGTGATGGGCCTCCGCCACGCGCGGGGCGCAAAGGCGGTCCAAACGCGCCGCGAACGGCTTGGTGAACAGTGCAGGCATATGCTGCGTGATCACGGTCGGCGGACAATCCTCGGGGAATGACCCGAGCAGGCAGATCAGCGCTTCGACGCCGCCCGTCGATGCGCCGACCGCGATGATGCGGTCGTCACCCGGGTTGCCGGCGAGTGGCGCACGGCGCGCCGGCGCTGCGGGCGCGGGCAGGCGATATCGCTCGAGGCTCCCGGCCGCCATCTTTACCTTGCGGCGAAGATCGTCGATTGCCGAGCGGTCGTTCAGGCGTGGTTTGGCCACGCAATCGAAGGCGCCGAGTTCGAGCGCGCGAATGGTCGTTTCCGCCCCACGCGAGGTCAGGCTGGAGACCATGATCACCGGCATCGGACGCAGCCGCATGAGCCGCTCGAGAAAATCGAGCCCGTTCATGTTGGGCATTTCGACATCGAGCGTGATGACGTCGGGATTGAGTTCCTTGATGGCCGCGCGTGCCTGATGCGGGTCGAAGGCTTCGCCGACAACCTCGATCTGCGGGTCGCGCGAAAGGATCTCGCGCAAAACCTGCTGCATCGTGGCAGAATCGTCGACGATGAGAACGCGTGTTCGTTTGCTGCTCATGCGTCGCGACCTCCCGTGAGACGCCAGGTCGTGATTCCATCATTCGCGAAGCTGGCGCAGGCGCTGCCCGACAAGCGTTCGGAATGGCCGATATAGAGGTGCCCGCCCGGCAGCAGGCTCGACTGAAAGCGGCTCCAGAGGTCGGCCTGGTGCTCGTGGTCGAAATAGATCGCGACGTTGCGACAGAAAATGATGTCGAACTTCCGCTTCATCGGCCATTTCGCGAACAGGTTCAGTTCGCGGAAGCTGACAAGCTTGCGCATTTCCGCATTCACGCTGTAGCCGCCCGGCGACGTGGTGAAGAAGCGCCGGCGCAGATCCTGGCTCACATCGGTCAAGGCCGTTTCGTCATAGATCCCGACGCGGCCCTCCTCGACGACATTGGGGTCGATGTCGCTGGCAAGAATGCGCACATCGCGCGCCGCGGCATCCGGCATTATGGAGAGAATGACGAGCGCGATGGTAAAAGCTTCCTGCCCGTTGGAGCAGCCAGCCGACCAAATGCGGATGCTCTCGCCACGCGCCGCGCGTGCAAGAAGTTCCGGCAGGACCTTGGTCTTCATGTGCTGGAAATGATGCGGCTCGCGGAAGAACCGCGTGACGTTTGTTGTCAGCGCCGCAAGCATCTTCTGACGCTCGTCCACGCCATTGCTGCTCTGGATCAGCTCGCAATAGGCCCTGAAGGATTCAAGGCCGAGAGCTCGCAGCCGGCGCGCCAGGCGTGAGTACACGAGCGTCGCCTTCGACTCCGGCATGTGAATGCCGGCATCCGAATGCATGGCCTGTGCGATGGTACGAAAATCCTCAGAGGTCAGCAGGAACTCGCCCGGGACGAGAGATCGGGCATTCTGACCGGAAGAGGGCGCCGAGTGGGCCTGGCTCATGCCGCAATCGCCTCGCGTGCGGGAAGCACATGGTCCAGCGAGATCATGCTGATCATGCGTCCGTCGATGGCAAGAACGCCGCGGATGAAGGTCTTCGCCAGTTCCGATGCGAGATCGGGCGTCGGCTGGATGTCGCCTTCGTTGACGGTGAGAATATCCGAGACTGCATCCACCAGCAGGCCGACAATCTGCTGCTCGACCTGCGTCACCATGATGACGTGGCGCACGCTGGGCTCCGAGGGGCGAAAGCCCAGTCGCGTTGCCATGTCGACGACGGGAAGCACCGCGCCGCGCAGGTTGATGACGCCGCGCACGTAGGCTGGCGAATGGGGCAGCGGCGTGGCCGGTGTCCACCCGCGAATGTCGCGCACCTGCATGATGTCGACACAGAACTCGCGGTTGTCGATGCGGAAGACGATGAGTTCGCGGCTCGAAGAGGATTCAGATGTGGGATTCATGGTGCTTGTCACTCCGCAAATTCGAGCATTTCGGGCATGCCCGCCGCCTTGGCGCTGGCATTTTCGACGACGGCATCAACGTCCAGGATCAGTGCGACGCGGCCGTCACCCAGGATCGTCGCAGCTGCAATTCCATCCACGCGGCGATAATTCGCCTCGAGACTCTTGATCACGACCTGGCGCTGGCCCTGGATCGTATCGACGAGCAGCGCGCGGCGCGCATGTCCCTCGAGGTCGATCAGCACCACGACGCAATTCGACGGGTCGGTAGGCTCGTCGCGATAGCCGAGCACGTGCCCGATATCGATCAGCGGCGTGAACGTGTCGCGGATGCGAATGACGCGGCAGTCGCCGCCCATGTCGTGGATGTCCTGCGCGCGGGGCTTCAGCGTTTCCACGATCGCCGTCAGCGGAACGATCAGCGTCTCATCGGCGACGCTCACGATCATGCCGTCGAGCACGGCGAGTGTCAGGGGCAAGCTCATCACGAAGGAGGAGCCGCGTCCGGGGGTCGAGGAGATGGAAATACGTCCGCCCAGCGCCTGGATCGAGCGCTTGACGACGTCCATGCCAACGCCGCGTCCCGACATGTCGGTGACAGTGGCAGCGGTCGAGAAGCCCGGCAGGAAAATCAGATTGTCGATTTCCTCGTCGGTCAGCTGCGCCTCCGGATCGATCAGCCCCTTGCTGATCGCCGCCGATTTGACGCGCTCCCGATTGATGCCGCCGCCATCGTCCGAAACTTCGATGACGACACGCCCCGAACGGTGCATGGCCGCGAGCTTGATGTGGCCCGATTCCGGCTTGCCCGCGGCCAGACGCACTTCGGGTTTCTCGATGCCATGGTCAATGGCATTGCGGATCATATGCGTGAGCGGATCGGTGAGACGTTCGATGACCGTCTTGTCGACTTCCGTCGATTCGCCTTCACAATGCAGGGTCACCGTCTTGCCGGTCATGTCTGCGGCTTCGCGCACGACGCGCGACATGCGCTGGAAGATCGGCTTCACGGGTTGCGCGCGGATCGCCATGACGCTGTCCTGGATCTCGCGCGACAATTGCTCGAGATCGTCGAGACCCATGGCAAGAGCCGAGGAGCGCGGGATGCGCGCTTCCACGACCCTTTGCGACAGCATCGCCTGGTTGATGACGAGCTCGCCGACGAGATCGATCAGGCGCTCGACGCGATCGAGATCGACGCGGATCGTCGCGCCCGCACCGCCGGCGGCCTTGTTCGCATCGGCTTTCTTGCTTCCGGAATCGCTTTCTATTCTCTCGAGGACCGCTGCCATGGCGCTGTCGTCGCTGACCGTCTCGCATTCGGCCGGTGCGGGTGCCCCCGATGCCATCGAGAGGAGCTTGGCGAAGGCGTCATTGTCGAAGGCGTCTTCGTTGACGACCGGTTCGATGGTGATGTTGCAGTCGAACTCGACGAATTCGAAGACTTCACGCAGCGTCGGTTCATCCGACTCGGTCTCGATCTCGATGCCCCAGCTGAGATAGGCGCCCTCGGGATCGAGTTCGTTCAGCAAGGGAACATGCGAGACGTCGCATGAAACTTTGGTCTCGCCCAGACGCGCAAGTTCGCGCAGCAGCGTCAGCGGCTCGTTGGCCCGCGCGTAAAAGCCGGGCTTGGGCTCCAGCTGAATGTTGAAAACGCTTGCGCCAGCGCTGTCGCCTCCGCCGATGAGATCGGCGAGCGAGATCTGGATGGGCGCATAGTCGGACGTGTCTTCTTCGACTTCGGCCTTCTGGCCACCATCGACGCCCTGGACCAGCAACTCGAGCTGGTGAACGATGCGGCTGATTTCCGCCTCGTCGGCGTCTTGCCCCTCGCGCGTGGTGCGCACCAGATCCGCCAGAGTGTCGGCGGCCATCAGCATCGTCTTGAGGATGCTGCGGCTGGGCGCGAGCCGCTCCGAACGCATCAGATCGAGAGCGGTCTCGAACGCGTGCGAGAAGCGTACCAGTTGATCCAGCCCGAATGCGCCGGCGCCGCCCTTGATGGAGTGGACAGCCCGGAAAACCGCATTGATGGTGTCGGGTTCGCTCGTTCCATCTTCGATGGCGAGCAACCCGCTTTCCAGTTCGATCAGCTGCTCTTCACATTCCTGGAAGAACGTCTGCTTGATGGCGGCCATAGTATCCACAGCTGTCCCCTTCCGTTTTTCAGGCAGCGACGCGGCGAACAGCGTTGATCAGTTTGATCGGATCGAACGGCTTGACGATCCAGCCCGTGGCGCCAGCGCGGCGCGCGCGATCTTTCTTGTCGGGCTCGCTTTCTGTCGTCAGAACGAGGATCGGGAGGCTGCGATAGCGGTCGTCGCGGCGCACGGCCTCCATGAAGCCAAACCCATCCATGCGCGGCATGTTGATGTCCGTGATGATGACGTCAGGCATGTTTTCTGCGAGCACCTCGAGTCCGTGGACGCCGTCCTCGCCCTGGGTCACCTCGAAGCCGGCCTGCG
>JAQGKN010000327.1 GCA_028290085.1 Hyphomicrobiales bacterium | reverse complement strand
AGGAATCGCTCGGGCGCCATGTCGACTATCTTCGACACGTCGTTCTTGCCCGAGGCGACGACTAGAATATCGACACGGCCGAACCGCGCGACAGCTGCCTCGACGATTTTCGTGCACGCAGCCTCGTCCGACGGCCGCAGATTGACGGCCTCGACTTCGGCGCCGAGCGCGCGGCAGCTCTGCGCCACCTTGTCAAGTTCGCTCGCCTTGCCTGCGGTCAGAACGAGACGCGCACCGGCCGCTGCGAACACCTCCGACGCGAGCGCGCCGAAGGAGCCCGAAGCACCCGTGATGATGGCCACCTTGCCGCGTATGTCGAACAGCGACAGCGGATTCTTGAGGGCTTCCGAACTCATGGCTTCACCCCCGGCGGATAGGGCATGACAACGATCATCGAGCAGACATCGTTGGTGCGGTTGATGATCTCGCGCACTTCGCCTGCAGGGATGGTGCAGGAATCCATGCGGCGCAGCACCGTCTCCGTGCCGTCGATGATGACGCACAACTCGCCTTCGAGAAGCACATAGACCTTCTCGATGGGAGAGGCATCCGGCCCGGCGCCACCGCCCGGCAGGATATGCGAAAGGCCCACCCATTGATTGGTGGGGCCACCTGCTTCAAACCCCTGCAACCGCACCGCCTTGACGTCGCGATGGTTGGGGGCCTCGTAGGGCTTGGCGTCAGGGAAGCGCTTGACGAACATCAGAAACTCTCCCCGGCTTCAATGCGATAGTTCTGGCTCTTGTCGATCATCGCGACGAGCCGGATGATGCAACCGTCGCCGCGATCCCAGTTCCACGGGAAGAAGGCGAAGGTGCAGCGCTTGCCGGTGACGGCGTCTAGATCGCCGCCGACATTTTCAATGCCGAGAATGCCGTTGGAAAACAGCTTGCGATGCACGGGCTCCCATTCCGGGAAATCGTCCTTCCAGTCGCGTCCACCCGACCATTCGAAATATTCCTTTTCGAGGTGGGGATGCAGCGGACCGTTGCGCTGCGGGCCGATGGCGGTCGCCAGCGGATGATCGTTCGCCTGCGTGTCGTGGCCGACGACCTTCACCTTCTTCTCGACGAACCAGTCGCCGGCGGAAGGCACGAAACCGGGGCACTTGCAGAAGTAATCTTCGCTGTCTTCGTACTGGTGGTGCCAGCCGGTATTGACCAGCACGACGTCACCCGGACGCACGACATGTCCGCCGGCCTTTTCGAGATCGTCATAGGTGATCGGCTCCCACATCTTCTTGGGGATCGACAGCACGATGCCCGTTCCAAAAAAGTGCGGCAGCGGAACCTCATCGATGAACGGCGTGCCCTGAATGACGTGGGCGGGCGCATCGATATGGGTTGTATTGTGCATGCTGGTCGTGATTCTCTGCGACAGCACGCCGGACTTGGCCATGTAGTGGATGCGTTCGATCTTCACATCCTCGAAATACGGCCAGTTCGGCGACTGATAGCCGAAGCGGTGCGAGAGGTTGTAGAATTCGAGACCCATGGGGTTGTCGAGATTGCTCTCGAACTCAATGCCACGAATGGTCACCGGCATGCCGCTCTCCTTGGTTTGTCGTCCGTCCCTGGCGCGAAATTTTGTTATTCGTCGCCGTGAGTTCTTATGGTCCATGATACGATACATGTGTACCATATGACGGTCAATCAGGACCTTTGGCTCAGACGCGTCAGGTGCGCGCGGTGTAAGAGGAAGACGCAAGCGTGATGGAAGATTTGAAGGAAGACGTGCAGAGCGCAAGCGCGGGAGGTATCCAGGTCATCGCGCGCGCGGCGAGCATTCTTCGCACGCTGGAAAGCCATCCCGACGGCTTGAGCCTCGGGCAGATCGCCAAATCCGTGCAGCTCGCGCGCTCCACCGTGCAGCGCATTGTCGCCGCGCTGGCAGCCGAGGATTTCGTGATCGCCTCGGGTCCGGGTGATGTGCGGATCGGTCCCGGCCTTGTTCGCATTGCCGCCTCCGTGGCGTCCAACACAGCTGAACTCATTCGCCCGCATCTGCGCGCGCTCGGTGACGAGGTCGGCGAGACCGTCGATCTCGCGGTACTCTCAGGCGGCTCGACCGTTTTCGTCGATCAGGTGCCCGGCCGACACCGGCTCGTCGCCCTGTCTGCCGTGGGCGAGCGGTTCCCGCTTCATTGCACGGCAAACGGCAAGGCCATCCTCGCCTGTTTTTCCGCCGAGGATGCCGACGACCTCATCGAGAAGAGTCTCGCCGAGCATCCCGACCATCCGATCGTGGATCGCGCGGCTTTATTGGCCGAACTCGATGGCATTCGCCGCACGCATCTCGCGGTCGATCTGGAAGAGCACGGCGAAGGCATCTCGGCGCTCGGCACGGCGCTGCTCGATCTGTTCGGGCGTCCCATCGCCATTTCGATTCCCGTCCCCTCGCAGCGCTTCGCCGAGCAGCGCGACGGTCTGGCGAAAAGCCTTCTCGCCTTCAGGAAACGCATCAAGGGCATTGTGGCGCGCTGATCTCTAGGCCGAAAGAAGGCCTCGTCCCGGCCCGGAGTCGCTTGCAGGGAGTACCGTAATGCGGTACTTTGGTTCCATGATACGGTACACCGCCGCGACAAAGATCGCGGATCCGGCGTTCATTTCGCTCTACTCAGAAATGCAACGACGGGCCGGTCAGGATGGAAACAACACAAGGAGAATTCTCCTATGGCCAATGCACGTCTCGTTCTGGCTGGCGCTGTCGCCGCCACGCTTCTCACGTCGGGCGCTTTCGCCCAGACCTATGAACTGAAGGTCTCTCATTACCTGCCGCCGAACCACACGGTCCAGAAGGAACTGGTGCGCTGGGGCGAAGATCTCGCGGCACAGTCGGGCGGCCGCCTGAAACTCAACATTTTCCCGGCCTCGCAGCTTGGCCCCGTGAACCGCCAGTTCGATCTCGCCCGCAATGGCGTAGTCGATATCGCGGTGGGCCTGCATGGTGCAACGCCCGGCCGCTACCCGCTGACCGAACTCGTCAGCCTGCCCTATTCGGCGCCCTCGAGCGGATCGAACAGCGCCATCACATCGAAGCGCCTGACCGAGCTGGCGCCGACCTATCTGGCAGCCGAGCATCAGGGCCTGAAGATCCTCTGGATGGCGGTCACCAATCCGCTGATGTTCCACACCGCCAACAAGCAGATCAAGAGCGTGCAGGACTTCAAGGGCCTGCGCATCCGCTATGCGGGCGAGCAATTCGCGCAGATCATCCCGGCACTCGGCGCAGTGCCGCTCGCCGTGCCGCCGGCCGAGACCGCGGACGGCCTGTCCAAGGGCATCATCGACTGGGCGTCTTTCCCCTATG
>JAQGKN010000046.1 GCA_028290085.1 Hyphomicrobiales bacterium | reverse complement strand
TGAGGCGACATGTTGTCGTTCATGCGAAGCTCCTCTAAAGCAAACACATATCGCGCTAATGTCGAGCTTAGGCTTTCTTGATGTCGAATATGAAGAAGAGCATCTATCGCCCTGACATTGATGGACTTCGTGCCATCGCGATAACTCTCGTCCTCCTGTTTCACTTGAACGTGGGATTCACAAAAGGCGGGTACGTCGGCGTCGACGTGTTCTTCGTGATCTCGGGTTTTCTGATCACCGGCCTCGTCGTGAAAGAGGCCGGCGCGTCGCGATTTTCGTTAGGCCACTTTTATGAGCGGCGCGTAAGGCGGCTGTTTCCTGCGCTGTTTGCGGTTTTCGCGGCGTCGTCCGTGGCGGCTTATTTCGTGCTGTTTCCGCCCGAACTCGAGGCTTATGGGCGTTCGCTGATTTCCGCGATCGCCTTCGTGGCGAACCTGTTTTTCTGGAACGGTGCTGGCTATTTCGCCGATGGCAGCGAGGTGCTACCCCTCCACCACACATGGTCGCTGGCGGTCGAGGAGCAGTTCTATCTGTTCTTCCCGTTGATGTTGTTGCCGCTCCTGCGTCTGTCGCCGCGCGCGCTAAAGCCCTCCCTATGGGTCGGCGCAATGTTTTCGTTCGCGCTGAGCGTCTACTTCATGCGAACAGATCCGGAGTCCGCCTTCTATCTGTTGCCCGCGCGTGCCTGGGAGCTGCTGACCGGAGCGCTTCTGGCTGTCGGCGCCGTGCCCGATATCAGCACGCGTCGTCTGCGCGATGGGGCAGCTGCATTGGGGCTCGCTGCCATTCTGATTGCGGGCGGCGCCTTCAATAAGAACGTGCCGTTCCCTGGGTGGAGCGCGCTCGTGCCATGCATCGGGGCCGCGCTGATTATCCACTCTGGTCGGGACGGCGATACGCTGGTCGCCCGTTTGCTGGCGCGGCGGGGCATGGTCCTCGTCGGGCTCGCCTCTTATTCGATCTATGTCTGGCACATGCCGATCATCGTCTTCTTCAAGATGGATTTTGGCCGCTACCTGAGCAATTGGGACCGAGTGCTTCTCGCCGCCGTGAGCCTTGCGGTGGGTTTCCTGTCCTGGCGTTATATCGAGCGTCCGTTCCGCTATGGCGGGCTCCTCACGTCCCGCCGCAGCCTGTTTGGCGCGGCAGCCGGAGCCATGGTCGCGGGCGTCGCGGTGGCGTCTCTTTTTGTGGTCGGACACGGGTTCGAAGGGCGCTATCCGGAGAACGTACGGAAGATGGCCGCCTACCGCTACGATCAGCCGGTGGGACAGGCGGATGGCGGGTGCTTCATCTCCCGCGCGCGCTCGGATGCGCCGCGCGTCGATCCTCGCTGTCTCGAACCGATGGCGGGCAAGAAAAATTACCTGCTGATGGGCGATAGCCACGCCGATCATCTTTGGCTGGGATTCGAGGGGACGCTGCCGGGCATTCACCTGATGGAAGCGACAGCGTCAGGCTGCAAACCGGTGTTACGCGACGAAGGCGCGCCTCGCTGCCGGGCGGTCATGAACTATATCCTCAACACCTACCTGCCGAGCACGAAGGTAGATGGAATCATCATCGGCGGACTCTGGACCGCCAGCGACCTGCGCGATCTCGTGCCGACCGTGCGTTATCTGCACAAATTCAGTGACGTTGTGATCGTGATGGGCCCCGTTCCCGTTTACGACGACAAGCTGCCGCGTTTGCTTGCCCGCAGCGTGGCTGCCAAGGATCCGTCCCTGGTCATTGCCGGGCGTGATCCGGGCAGGGCGGCGCTCGACAAGGCTTTTGCAAAGGGGCTCGCAGGTGAGCCCGCGACCTATGTATCGATCATAGATGCTCTCTGCGATGCGCGGGACTGCACGACGCTGGATGAGAACGGCGACCCGCTCCAGTTCGACTATGGGCATTTCACTGCATCAGGAGCGCGGCTGCTCGCGCGCAGGCTCGTTGCCGCGAAGACCCCAGGGCTTTCTGCCGCCCCTTAAGTTCCCCTGCCGACGGACAAAGTAGAGCGTCTTCATACGGCGCCACTTAACGAATCGCTGGCACTATCCGCAGCAACTCACGTGAGAGGTTGCTGCGATGAAGTCTCTGCTTGCCTGCGCCGCGATGTTGACGATGCTGGCACTGCCAGCTCAGGCCAAGCCCGTCCGCGTGGCGGCCGCCGAGGATGGTGGCGCCGCAGCAATGGTATCGCGCTTTCGCGCCTCGCATGGACTAGGCCCGGTGCGGATCGATCCCGCACTGACGCGCGCAGCCCGCGAGCAGGCGCATGCCATGGCCTCGGCCGGCGTGCTTTCCCATGACGTCGGCGGAGCCTTCAGCAGCCGGATGAACGCAGCGGGTCTCGGTTATGTCCCCACGGCTGAAAATGTCGGGGCGGGGCATCGTTCGCTGCAGGCAGCCATTGCCAGCTGGGAGCGTTCACCGGGTCATCAGGCCAATCTGCTGATGTCGAGCGCTACGCGTATTGGCGTTGCCCGGGTCGATGCGCCCGGCAAGCCATACGGCGTCTATTGGGCCATGGTGCTGGCTGCCGACTCCGGCTCAGGACGTGCCGCATCGGGCGGCGGAGGCTTTATACCGATCATCCTACCGTTCGGTATTGGCTTCATTGCCACGCGCTGACGATCACTGACGCAGTTGTTCGGGCGCCACGACCTCGAACTCGCTGGCGCGTTCGCCCCAGACGATGCCGTCAGACCCGAAGTGAACATCGAGCCGCTCGGGTGTTTCAACGCCTCCGGCCGAACAGCGATATCTGGCGAGGACAAGTCCAGCGATTCCGTCGCGCACGCGCCAATTGTCACGCGCCTTGGAATCAGACTTGAACTTGACTTGAAGGCCGCGATCGATGTGGAGCTCCCCTTCGGTAGTCTGGCTTTGTGACCATCAGATTACCATTTTGCACTGCAACGTCATGCCCAAGTGTGCAGCAATTCCCTTGAATTGTGGGCGGTTTTTTGCCTATTTCGTAAGCGTTCCCCAAGCCCCCGCAATGACGGAGCTTTGAGCGATACCGGGCGTTAGGCTCACGACATCCCGATCACAGGAGCCATTTTCATGCGTCAAACAGCCATTGCGATCCTGCTTGCGAGCGTCGCGGCAACGGCCGTTCATGCCCAAACCGACGCGCCTGCGCCTGCACCAGCGCAAACAGCGCCAAAGACTCAGCCCGCGGCGCCGGCGCCTTCTCAGGCACAGGGCAACCAGGACGTACGCATCAGCGGGACAGTCGAAAAATTCGACGGCAAGCTGATTTCCATCTCGCCGAGTCAGGGCATCACATTGGTCGTTCATTTCGATGCGGGCCCCGGCATCAATTCCATGCGCAAGGCCAAGCCGACCGACGTCAAGGTCGGCCAGCAGGTGAGTGCGCAGGCCAAGAGCAATCCGGCGGGCGGGTTCCTGGCCACTCAGATCATCATTTACGAGAACGGCGCCGAGCAGCAGGCCGGGGAGGTGCCCTCGACCGACCCCTCGCAGGTGGTCGCGCGCGTGACTGATGTCGGCACATCTAACGACGGGCCGGTGCTGAGCCTTGCCTACAAGGAGGGCGAGCGCAAAGTGACAATCGGTAAAGACGCCATCCTCTGGTCGGCCCGGCCTGCCAGCGCCGCGGACATCAAGCCGGGCGCGCTCATCACCATTGCCGGGACCAAGGCACCCGAGGGCGAGGTGAAGGTGGTCAAGGCCTCGATCGGACCGGCGGGCGCTGACAATCCGCCACTCTAGGGACGCGGTGCGCGGGCGGAGGGATCGTCATTCCGCCCACGCATGATAAAAAGCTGACGTTTAACCCGTGCCCCCGAGAGCGCGGGAGTGAAAGGTTGGAAACGATGTTTGAATTGCATGTGCCACTTATGGTGCGTGGTCTGCTGTTGGGCGCCGCGGCTCTTTCGGGACTGGGTTCCGCGCAGGCGCAGACAGCCAACTTCTACGCGGGGAAGACCATCGATCTCGTCATCGGCTACTCCGCCGGAGGTGGTTATGACGCCTATGCGCGCCTGATCGCGCGTCATCTGGGCAACCATATTCCGGGCAAGCCGACGCTGGTTCCGCGCAACATGCCTGGCGGCGGTGGTCGTGTGGCTGGCGGATTCATGGCAAACGTCGCGCCCAAGGACGGGACAGTGCTCGCCACTGCCGACCAGTCGCTACCGCTTCAGCAAGC
>JAQGKN010000025.1 GCA_028290085.1 Hyphomicrobiales bacterium | reverse complement strand
CGCAGGACCATCTCATGCGGCGGGGTCCAGGTCGGCCATTCGGCCTTGCGGTCGATCTGCGCCTTGCCGCTCCAGCCGAACCCTTCCCGCCCGACACCGATGCCATAGCGCATCGCCTTGCCGCCCGCGCGCACCAGATAGAGGAAATGATTGGCGGGATCGACCACCACCGTTCCCGGCTGCTCGGACGTGTTGTAGCTCACCTCCTGGCGTAGGAAGACGGGATCGATTTCGGTCAGGTCGATGGCCGGCACGGGGAAGCGCTCGGAATCGATCTCGGCATACATGGCCTGCCAGGCAGGATCGATGGCCGGCGCGGCGGCCATCTGGAGCGGCGGGGCCGACGCACAACCGGCAGTCAGGAGAGGAAGGCCA
Organism: Hyphomicrobiales bacterium; assembly: GCA_028290085.1. Taxonomy (GTDB): domain Bacteria; phylum Pseudomonadota; class Alphaproteobacteria; order Rhizobiales; family Beijerinckiaceae; genus Terripilifer. The sequence goes on along the minus strand of JAQGKN010000025.1, from coordinate 2,586 downwards.
AAAACGATTGTGCGGCGACTGAGCATGTGTTGATCCTTGAGGCGACCTGAACTTAACGTAGTGAAACCCGCGGGCGGGCCCGCGGGTTCATTCAGGTTTTAATTTAGATAAGCCTGCGTCTTGCAGGTCACGCGTGCATCAGTTCGCGCGACGCGTCGAAACGTGGCTCATCGAGCTGCCGCTGTTCTCCAGGGCGCGCTCCTGGCGCGTCGAGGTCGTGTCGCTCACGGTGCCCGGCTCGGTATCGCCGACGCAACGCGGATCCATTCCCGAGCCAGTGGCCGAGCAGGCCGGTTCGAGGTTTTCGTGGCGGGACTGCGCAAAGCTGACGCCCGGAAGAGCGACGACAATGGCGAGCGCGGCGAGAATGGCTTTATTTGTCATGACTGGTCTCTTCTGACTGGACTGCATCGGCCGATTCGTTCGGCCGATGTCCGATCTAGGTTTGAAACCGCGCCGCAGCAAAGCACTTCAAAGTGAAGCTAATGTGACAATTCGCCAGCAACTGCAAAGCTTTAGAAAAGCTTTTGAGAGCCACCTGCTTGTGACACGATCGCGTTCAAAGCCGCCCGCTGGTGGCGCGCAGCGGCTTCTCCCCGATCATCAGCACGGCGAAGACGGCACAACCGATGATAACAGCCGAAAGCACGAAGATCGCCGAAAACGCATGTTCGAGCACCCCCTGAAAGGCCGCAGCCTGCGCGGCGTCGAAGAGCTTCGCCGGGTCCAGCCGCAGCAGACCGACACCGAGATCTTCGCCCAGCTTTTCATGGCCGGGCAGGAGCACCGCGCCCGCCGAGAGACGGCCGATCAGGAACGTCGAGAACAGAGCGACTCCAAACGCGCCGGCGAGTGAGCGAAAGAACGTCATGCCCGACACGCCCGCGCCGATGTCGCGGATTTCCAGTCCGTTCTGCACGATGACGAGCATGGGGTTGATCTGCGACCCGAAGGTCGCGCCCAGCGCCGTAGTGCAGAGAACGTCAAACCAGACGGAGTGGCCTAGCCCCTCGCGCGCGATGAGGAGGCAGAGCGATGCGCCGATGATCCCGCCGACGATCGGAAAAATGCGCGCGCGGCCGAGACGGCTGATGGCGGACCCGACGATGAAACTGCCAATCGCCATGCCACCCGTGAGGGCGATGAGTTGCAAGCCCGCATCCTCGGCCGTACGCCGAAGCACGATCTGGTAGTAGAGCGGGATCATGATGATGAGCGCTGTCATGACCATGGACGGCGCGAACAATGCGATATTGCCTATGGTGAAAACCTTGTTGGCAAAGAGGCGCATCGGCAGCATCGGCTCGCTGACACGCAACTCGTGCAGCACCAGAATCACAGTTGCGACGACGCCGATGAGAATGGGAACGAGAACGGCCGCGTGAGCCCAGCCGCCCGCCTGCTCGACACGGCTGAGGCCGATCATCAGCGGCACTGCCGACGCCAGGATGAGAATGGCGCCGAGCCAGTCGATCTTGTGTCGGCGTGTGGGCAGAGCGAGCTTGCGCAATTGGCGATCAATCACGACGAAGGCAATCCCACCCAGCGGCAGGTTGATCCAGAAGGCCCATTGCCACGACCAATGTTCCGCGAAATAGCCGCCGAGCACGGGGCCGAGCGTCGTCGACACGAGAAACGTCGTCGACATATAGCCCTGATAGCGGCCGCGATTGCGGGGCGGTATGATGTCGGCGATGACGACCTGCGTGATCGAGCGCAAGCCCCCGCCGCCGACGCCTTGCAGGACACGCGCGGCGATGAGGAGCGGCATGGTGTTCGCCAATGCGCAGAAGACCGAGGCCACCACGAAGACGGAGATCGAGGCCAGCAGCACGCGACGCCGGCCGAAGAGATCGCTCAGCCGACCGTAGATCGGCGAGGTCGCCGTCGACGTCACGAGATAGGCCGAGATCACCCAGGGCAGAAGCTCCCACCCGCCAAGATCATGTGCCATGGCCGACAAGCAGGTCGCCACGATGGTCTGGTCGAGATTGGCGAGGAACAGCGCCAGCATGAGCCCAAACATGATGGGCGCGATGTTCTTGGGCTCCAATCGAGGCGGCTTCGGGCTGGCGTTTTCTGCGAGATCTCTGTCGTCCGGCATGATGCGCGAGAATCCTTGTCTTCGGGGCGCATGCTTCGCAAGGCATATGCCATGAGCGGGTGGCGAGCGCTGCTGGATGCGGCAGGAAATGGCGCACAAGGCCTGATGGCCAAGGTCACGCCTTGCTGAGTTTAGCAGCATCCGTTCCGGCTCGGGCTGGCTAAGTCTAACTTATCTAAGCGGAAATTGTCGCAGTTGCGAGTACACCAGATGAAACGCATTCGGCGAGCTGGCACAATTCTCGCTTGCGATCCGAGCATTGGCAGCATCCCGCCCGCGACGAGACGGGAGGCTGAATCGAGACGCCCGCTCGTTCGGAGAACACGACACATGATCCCTGATCTCAAGAAAAGTATGCCCAGACGCGGTGCGCTGAAGGCCGGATTAATGCTGGCGCTCGGCGCCGTCCTGCCGATCGTTTCGCCAGCCGCGGCAGCGGAGGATTTCTACAAGGGCAAGACGCTCCGCGTCATCGTCGGCTA
>JAQGKN010000021.1 GCA_028290085.1 Hyphomicrobiales bacterium | reverse complement strand
CGAGCACGGCCTTGATGTCGTCGGAACCGCGCAGCATGCACGGCGTTGTTCCGCACATCTGCACGAAGTAGCGCCCGACCGGGGCAAGATTGAACATCGTATAGAAGGTCGCGATTTCGAGCACGCGAATGTAGGGCATGTCGAGCAGGTCGGCGACTTTCTCGATCGCCTTCTGCGACAGCCAGTAATCATTCTGCTTCTGGGCCTGCCAGAGCAGCGGGATCACAGCGGAGGCCTGGCGTCCCTCCGGATATTTGGCAATCTGCCCTTCGGCCCAACGACTGTTTTCGGGCGTGAACTCGAAGCTCGCCGGTTGCTCGTCTGCCAGTCTGCGCACGGACATGGATTACTTCCTGGAATTGGAATTGCGTTGCGCCGCGACCATGAGCGCAAAGAGAATGAAGGGGCCGGTAATCAGCGAGTTCCAGAGGAACGCCTCCCACACCTCCATCGAGGACCAGAACATCGGGCGCCCCGCAAGCAGATCGAAGAGCACGCGGCTGGCGAGCAAAATGAACAGGGCCAACGGCAACATCTTCACCGCGTCGCGCAGACGCTGGGCGAGATCGGGACCGGACACAGTCATGCCATCCTCCCTGCTTCGGAGCGCCGCTGCATCGATGTGAGCTGAATGTTCAACGATCCACCTCGCCGAACACGATATCGAGCGACCCTAGAATGGCCGAGACGTCAGCCAGCATGTGCTTGCGGCACATGAAGTCCATAGCTTGCAGATGGGCGAACCCCGGCGCGCGGATCTTGCAGCGGTAAGGCTTGTCAGTACCATCAGACACGAGATAGACGCCGAACTCGCCTTTGGGCGCTTCGACCGCCGCATAGACTTCGCCGGCGGGCACGTGGAAGCCTTCGGTGTAGAGCTTGAAGTGATGGATGAGCGCTTCCATCGAGCGCTTCATTTCCGCGCGCGAGGGTGCCACGACCTTGTTGTTGCGCGTCGAGACAGGCCCCTGCCCGTCCGGCGCGCGCAGCTTGGTCACGCATTGGCGCATGATGCGCACCGACTGGCGCATCTCTTCCATGCGGATGACCTGGCGGTCGTAGTTGTCGCAATTCTTGCCGACGGGAATGTCGAAGTCCATTTCCTCGTAGCATTCATAAGGCTGCGACTTGCGCAGATCCCATGCCGCGCCGGAACCGCGCACCATTACGCCCGAAAAGCCCCACGCCCAGCATTCTTCAAGGCTGACGATGCCGATGTCGACGTTGCGCTGCTTGAAGATACGGTTGTCGATGAAGAGCGCTTCGAGATCGTCGACCACTCTCAGGAAGGGATCGCAGAAGGCTTCGATATCGTCGATGAGTTGCACGGGCAGATCGCGCGCAACGCCGCCCGGACGGAAGTAGTTGGCGTGCATGCGCGAGCCCGAGGCGCGCTCGTAGAACACCATCAACTTCTCACGCTCCTCGAAGCCCCAGAGCGGCGGTGTCAGCGCGCCGACGTCCATCGCTTGAGTGGTGACGTTGAGCAGATGCGAAAGGAGGCGGCCGATTTCCGAGTAGAGCACGCGAATCAGCTGGCCGCGACGGGGCACTTCGATGCCGAGCAGCTTCTCGATCGCGAGGCAGAACGCGTGTTCCTGATTCATCGGCGCGACGTAATCGAGCCGATCGAAATAAGGAATGTTCTGCATGAAGGTGCGCGCCTCCATCAGCTTCTCGGTGCCGCGATGCAGCAGGCCGATATGCGGATCGACGCGCTCGACGACTTCGCCATCGAGTTCGAGCACGAGGCGCAGCACACCATGGGCGGCCGGGTGCTGCGGGCCGAAGTTGATCGAGAAATTGCGGGTGTTGTGATCGTTCATCAGTTCCGCTCCGCCTTCTCGTCACCGGGCAACGTGTAGGGCGTGTCACCTTCCCAGGGCGAAAGGAAATCGAACTGGCGGAATTCCTGATTGAGCCGCACGGGCTCATAGACGACGCGCTTCTGCTCGTCGTCGTAACGAACCTCGACATAGCCTGTCATCGGGAAATCCTTGCGCAACGGATAGCCCTCGAAACCGTAGTCGGTGAGCATGCGGCGCAGATCGGGATGGCCGGAGAAGAAGACGCCGAACATGTCGTAGGTCTCGCGCTCGTACCAATTGGCGGCGGGAAAGACCGATACGGCGGAGGGAACCGGCGTCATCTCGTCGGTATCGCACTTCACCCGGATGCGATGATTGAGACGCGGCGACAGCAGATGGTAGACGACCTCGAAGCGCTTTTCGCGCGAGGGATAATCGACCGCCGTAATGTCGATGAAGCAGAAGAACTGGCAGGACGCGTCATCACGCAGGCGTGTCAGCACCTCGAGAATGCGCGCGGCATCAACCGTAACATTCACCTCGCCATAAGCGGTGGTGACGTCGGACGTGAGGCCTTGCAGCGCCGTCTTGACGAAATCGGCCAGGGTCGGCACGGGCGCAGGCGCCGAGGCGGCCGGAGCGTCGGTTTCAAGAGCCATCGTTCAAACGCCCCAGAGCGAGGAGGATCTTCATACGCATCAGGGACCGCAGTTCACGGCGCGACGGCCGGGGCTGGTGCCCCAAACCGCTGCGCAGCCCGAAGGACCTGCTGTTTTCTTCGTGGCCGCGGGAAACCGTTGCCTTGTGCCTGGACGTGCCGTTCACTTCCGACCTCAGCGTTCGATCGTGGCAGTGCGGCGGATCTTCTTCTGAAGAAGAAGAACGCCGTACAGGAGGGCTTCGGCGGAGGGCGGACAGCCCGGGACGTAGATGTCGACCGGCACGATCCGGTCACAACCACGCACCACCGAATAGGAATAGTGATAATAGCCGCCGCCATTGGCGCAGGAGCCCATGGAAATGACGTAGCGCGGCTCCGGCATCTGGTCATAGACCTTGCGGAGAGCGGGGGCCATTTTGTTGGTCAGCGTGCCGGCGACGATCATCACGTCGGACTGGCGCGGTGAGGCGCGCGGTGCGAAGCCGAAACGCTCGGCGTCGTAGCGCGGCATCGACATCTGCATCATCTCGACCGCGCAGCACGCGAGCCCGAAGGTCATCCACATCAGCGAGCCCGTGCGGGCCCAGGCGATGAGATCGTCGGTCGAGGCAATCAGGAAGCCACGGTCGGCCAGCTGATCGTTGACCGAGATGAAAAACGGGTCGTTGGCTCCGACCGGCTTGCCGGTGGCGGGGTCGAGAATGCCGCGAGGCGTCTGCGCGACAAGGGTCTGCGGGGAATTATCCATCAATCCCACTCCAGCGCTCCCTTTTTCCATTCATAGACGAAGCCGATCGTCAGCACGCCCAGGAACAGCATCATGGACCAGAATCCGAAAAGGCCCACATCCTTGAAGGCGACGGCCCAGGGAAAAAGGAAGGCCACCTCCAGATCAAAGATGATGAACAGCAGCGACACGAGATAGAATCGCACATCGAATTTCATGCGTGCATCGTCGAATGCGTTGAAGCCGCACTCGTAAGCCGACAGTTTTTCGGCATCGGGCGCTGAATAGGCGACGATGAACGGCGCAATCAGGAGCGCACCGGCAACGGCGCCTGAGACCGCGATGAAGACAACAAGCGGCAGATATTGGCTGAGAAGGCTCGACATGCGCTGACCCGAGAACTGGAGAAGTCCAGGCGGTCGAGGGAAAAGTACCGGTCTTCTGGCCTTCGCCAAGGCGGCACGATCCTCAAGACGCGGGGAGGAGTATCGCAGCGCAGCGGGAGGCGCAAGATGGCAGGGCGCCGCAATGCATCTAACGCGTGTCACAATTGAGGCGGGGCGGTCCCGACTTTCGACTGAGAACCTAGATCAGGCCGAGCCGCCCGGCGAGAATTCCGACCAAAGCACCGCCTGCGATGGCAAACATCGGGTTACGCTTCGTAAAGCCGATGAAGGCCGCCGTGCAGATGACGACGACAAGGCCCACGGCGCTCGAAACAGCCGCCTGGGCCGTCACCACGCCACTGGCCACGATGAGGCCCAGCACGAGCGGCGGCAGCGCGGCCTTGACGATGGGAAACCAGGCCATGACCGAGAACCGCCTGTAGAGCCGGCCGACGATCAACGCGATGATGCTGGAGGGCACGATGGCGGCCAGCGTGGCGGCCATGAGGCCAGCAAAACCTGCGACTCGCCATCCGACCAGCGAGATCATCATGAAATTGGGCCCGGGCGCTGTCTGCGACAGGGCGAAATCGCGGGCGAACTCGGCATTGGTGAGCCAGCCGGCAGCGTCCACGGTCAGGCGATGAATCTCCGGGATCATGGCCGGAGCGCCACCCACGGAAACCAGCGAGAGCGCGCCGAAGGTCATCGCGAGCTTCAGGATAAGGGCTTCGTCACTCATTTCGAGCGGCTCCACCAGGTTGCCGCAATACAGAGCGGCGCAATGACGAGAATTGAAAGCACGAACGGCAGCCGAAAGATGCCCATGCAGACGAAGGTCAGAACCGCAAAGCCTATGTGGATGGGCGAGAGCTTGAGAGCGCGGCCCATCTTGATGCCCATTCCGATGACCAGCCCCGCCGCAGCCGCCCCTGCCCCGACGGTTGCGCCCTGCACATCCGGGTTGGCCGAGAACATGTCGTAGATCTCGGTCA
>JAQGKN010000601.1 GCA_028290085.1 Hyphomicrobiales bacterium | reverse complement strand
TTCTCGACCCATACGCCATAGGCGTTCAGCATGGTCTTCTCTTCATCCGAGATGAGCACGAATTCCAGCCCGTGCTTGGCCTTGAACTTGTCGTGGCTTTTTCCCGAATCAGGGGACACGCCAAGGACGACGGCACCCGCTGCTTCGAAGTCTTTCCGCAAGCTGTTGAATTCTATAGCTTCCTGCGTACAGCCGGAGGTGTCATCCTTTGGGTAGAAATAGAGAACAACTTTCTTGCCCGCGAGCGATGCGGAGGTCACACGACCGTTGCTGTCGGAGGGAAGATCGAATTGCGGTGCAACAGCACCTGTTTCCAGCTTGGCAGACACGGTCGCCTTCCTTTCGTCTCATTGAACGGCGAGTGCAATACGCACAGGCCAGCCACGCGGATCGCGCGTCAGAGCTCCATCTTTTCTATAGTCTCCGCCGAATCGCTGCGGAAGCATCCTTCGTCCATTAGGGCATGAAAACGGTTGGTCGATCAGACGCAGGATAAGAAAGGCCGGTTCGGCCGCTGGACGGGCCGGACCCCGGTGGCGGCTACCGACGACGCATGCGTGCTGCTGAGGCCGACGCGACGACGTCTGCGCCGGCGGACGCGGCTTGCGATCCTGTGCGCCAGCATCGTCGCCGCGCTCGTGCTTTTCGTTGCCGTTTCAGCGGCTCTTTTTTACGCGCGAATCGCGCAGGGTCCGATTGCCGTCGACAGCCTGAATTCGACCCTCGCGGCAGCGCTCAAGTCGCGTATGGGGAAGGCCTACAGCTTCGTGCTCGGCTCGATGCAGATCGAGAAAACCGATGATGGCCCGGCATTGTCCGTTGCGGGCTTTGCCATGAATGGCGCAGGTGGCCGTCCGATCATCGCGGCCCCCAAGGCGGAGGTGTCCGTCGATCCCTTGTCGCTGCTGTTTGGCGCCGTGTCGCCGCGACGTCTCGAGGTGTTCGACGTCGAGGTGCGGCTATCGGTGATGCCAGACGGGGCAGTTGCGATTTCTGCGGGATCAGAGCCCATCGTCCTCACTCAGGCGCTCATGCCGGGTGCGGAAGCCGCCCCGAGCGCCGCGCCAGACGCTGCGCCGGCGCTTGTGCGGACGGCAGTGCCCCGTCAGGACGCGATGCATCAGTTGGGCGAGGCGCTCAAGAGCCTGCTCGATTCGGCCACCAGCGGCGACAGTCCGCTCGGCGCGCTGGAGCGTCTTGGCATTTCGCGCGGGCGCCTCGTCTTCGACGACCAGACGGCGCATCAGGTGACTGTGTTTGACGGGCTCGAACTGTCTTTCGACAAGACCAGCGCCGGCGTTCATCTGCTGCTTTCGGCGCGCGGACCCAATGGCCGGTGGCAGGTTGAGGCGTCTGCCACCGGACGGCCGGGCGAGACGCGCAAACTCGACCTCGATCTGCGCGATATCACGCTGGACGAGATCGCCCTCGTCCTCGGGTTGCGCGATCCCGGCTTTGATTTCGACATGCCGCTGACCTCCAAACTGCAGGTCACTTTGGGCGAGGACGGGAATCTCAGCACTGCTGAGGGGCATTTTGGTGCCGGTGCCGGGTTCTTCTTCCTGCATGATCCGGATCACGAGCCGGTGCAGGTCGATGAGATCACGGGACAGTTCCGCTGGAATGCGGCGTCGCGCCGGTTTGATCTCGACTCCACGCAGTTTTTTGCCGGGGAAACCCATTTCGTCGTCGGCGGCACCGTCACGCCCCCCGCTGCTCCGGGAGACGGATGGCGAATCGAGGGCGGGACGGTCGCGCCGAGCATGTTTGGCACCGAGCGCCCCAACCAGAAGCCGATTGCGCTCGATCATGCGACGCTGGCCGCCAATCTTTTCACCGACAGTAGGCGCCTGGTCCTCACCAAGCTCGAACTGGCAGGGCCCGATGTGAACTTCTCGATGGAGGGCGAGGCGGATGTGACCGACGCCGGCCCGCACGTGCGACTGAGCGCAACCGGCGGGAAAATGCCGGCGTCCAGTGTGGTGCGTCTTTGGCCGAGCGCTGTCGCTCCCGAAGTGCGAGCCTGGTTTATCACCAACCTGCAGGGCGGCACTGTCGAAGGCGCGAACCTGCGTCTCGATTTCGACGCTGACGCGATTGCGGCCGTGCGCGCGAAGGGGCCGCCGCCGGACCCAAGTATCCGGCTGGACTTCAACCTGTCCAATATGTCGGCCCGGATCCTGCCGGGTATTCCGCCGCTGTCTGGTCTCGACGGCTCTGGTGTCGTGACGGGGCATACGTCGAATTTCGTCGCCACGCGCGGGCTGATGGAGGTGTCGCCAAATCAGAAGCTCAATCTCGTTGAAGGTTCGTTCAGCGTACCCGACACCGGGATCAAGCCGACGCCCGCCGCGATCAATGTGCGCCTCACCGGCAACCTGGACACGCTGGCGGATCTGTTCGACCGCGACGCGCTGAAGCCCTATGCGCAACTGCCCATCGACAACACGACCGTGAAGGGCCTGGTCGATGGCCGTGTCGCCATCGACATGAAGCTCGGCAAGAACGTGACACCAGACGACACAGCCATCCGGGCCAGCGCGACGCTCACGAATTTCTCGGTCGACAGGCTCGTGGGCAAAGAAAAGCTCGACGCTGCGACGCTGAACCTGACGGCGGAGCGCGGGACCCTGCGTGCCAGCGGGCAGGGCCGGATGTTCGGCGCACCTGCGACCATCGAGTTGCGCAAGCCGCAACAGGGGCCGACCGAAGCCGTAATCGGCATGACCCTGGATGACGCCGCGCGCAACAAGCTCGGCATGAACTTCGGCCCGTCGCTCACCGGCCAGATCGGCGCGCGCATGACGGCGGTGCTCGGGCAGAGCGAAAAGTCCCAGGCGCAGGTGGAGATCGATTTCACCCGGGCAGCAATCGACAATCTACTCCCCGGATACACGAAGGCGGCTGGCAAGGCGGCCAAGGCATCCTTCCTGCTGATCAACGATACCAGCGGTCCGGATCTCGAGCAGTTCGTCTTCGATGGTGGGACCGCCTCGGCGAAAGGGCAGATCAAGCTCGACCCCGCTGGCGCTTTTCTGTCCGCGAAGCTCTCGCAGCTGCGACTTTCACCCGGCGACGATATGAAGGTCGATGCTGACCAGACGAAGGATGGACTGCGGCTTGCCGTACGCGGCACGACCATTGATGCCAGGCCGCTGATCAAGCTGGTGGCCACCGGCATGGAGGGGACGGGCCGCGAAAAGAGCGCTCCCCAGAAGGACATCGACGTGGAGCTGAAAGCCGGGCTCGTTACCGGCAACAACAAGCAGGCGCTGTCGGGCGTCGAGATGAAACTCTCGCGCCGCGCGGGCATTGTGCGCCAGTTTCAGCTCAATGGCCGCTTCGGGCGTGAATCCGTCAGCGGCAGCATGGCCCGTCCCGCCAGCGGCGGCCTGCCTCAGTTGAGCATCACGACCAACGACGGCGGTGCGCTGCTGTCCTTCTTCGACTTCTACAAGCGCATGGAAGGTGGACGCCTCTCGTTCCTCGCCCAGATTTCGGACGGGCGCATCGACGGGTTGATCAGCGTGCGTGACTTCATCGTCCGCAACGAGCCCGCCTTACGGCGCCTCGTGACTGAGGGCGTGGCAGCGCGTGACCGCACCGGCCAGATCAAGATCGACACGACGGCTGCGTCCTTCACCAAAATGCAGGTGAACTTCACGCGCGGCGATGGGCGCATCGAGATGCGAGACGGTGTGATTTTCGGCCCGCAGGTCGGCACGACCATGGAAGGCGTGATCGACACGCTGAACGATCGCGTCAGCATGACCGGCACTTTCGTGCCCGCCTATGGGCTCAACAATCTGTTCTCGAAAATCCCGATCTTCGGCATCATCCTTGGTGGTGGGTCCAACGAGGGCTTGTTTGGTGTGAACTACCGCATCAGCGGTCCCGCCAGCGCGCCAGTGCTGACGATCAACCCGTTGTCGGCCATCGCACCCGGCTTCCTGCGCAAGATTTTTGGGGCGGGCGAAATCGGGACCGAGCAATATCCGCAGGCTGCGACTCCGGCGGCGCCCGCCGCCGCCGCACCCATGCAATATGCGCCGGGGCGCCGCTGAGGCCGGATCAGACTGGCTTCAGCAACACGTGCTTCTTTTTGCCCATCGAGAGTTTCACAACGCCATCGCCAGTGAGGTCGCTCGCCGACAGCACAGCGCGCTCGTCGCTCACGGCGGCATCGTTGACGCGCAAGCCGCCGCCCTTGATCTGACGGCGCGCTTCGCCGGTCGAGGGGACAAGCCCGGCCTTCACGAATGCGGTGAGCAAGCCGATCCCGGCGGACCATTCCTCCTGCGTGACACTGACGGTGGGCAGGTCGCTCGAAAGCACTCCTTCCTCGAAAGTCTTGCGTGCGGTGTCCGAGGCCATGTCGGCGGCTGCGCGGCCATGCAGCATGGCGGTGGCTTCATTGGCCAGGATCTTCTTGGCCTCGTTGATCTCGGCGCCGCCCAGTGCCTCGAGCCGGGCGATTTCGTCGAGCGGCAGTTCCGTGAACAGGCGCAGGAAGCGGCCGACATCGTCGTCCTCGGTGTTGCGCCAATATTGCCAGTACTCGTAGACCGGCAGCATGTCTGCGTTGAGCCAGACTGCGCCCGAGGCCGTCTTGCCCATCTTGGCGCCCGAAGCGGTGGTCAGCAGCGGCGAGGTGAGCGCATAGAGCTGCCCCGTGCCCATGCGGCGTCCCAAATCCATGCCGGTGACGATGTTGCCCCACTGGTCGGAGCCGCCCATCTGCAGATTGACGCCATGGCGCCGGTTGAGCTCGACGAAGTCATAGGCCTGCAGGCACATGTAGTTGAATTCGATGAAGGACAATTCCTGATCGCGCTCGAGGCGCATCCTCACCGAATCCATCGACATCATGCGGTTGACCGAGAAGTGACGGCCGACGTCGCGCAGGAAGTCGATGTATTTCAGCGCCGTCAGCCATTCCGCATTGTCGGTCATGGTGGCGTCGGTCTTGCCGTCGCCGAAGGTGAGGAACTTCGCGAAGACCTGCTTGATGCCCTGCTTGTTGGCCTCGATCTGCTCCAGCGTGAGCATCTTCCGGCTCTCGTCCTTGCCGGAGGGATCGCCGACCTGCGTCGTGCCGCCGCCCATGAGCGAGATCGGCTTGTTGCCGGTCTTCTGCAGCCAGCGCAACATCATGATCTGCACGAGCGAGCCGATATGCAGCGAGGAGGCCGTGCAGTCGAAGCCGATATAGGCGACGAGGTCGCCCGCGAGCGCCTTTTCGTCGACGCCAGCGAG
>JAQGKN010000584.1 GCA_028290085.1 Hyphomicrobiales bacterium | reverse complement strand
GGAGGGGCAGGACCCCGACGATCTCGCGCGCTCAGGTGGCAATCTCGCCATTGCCGAGGTTCTCGCAGGGGCAAAGCCACTCGTCGATGTGCTCTGGACACGCGAGGCCGAAGCCGGGCCGCTGGACACGCCCGAGCGGCGCGCAGCGCTGGAGCGGCGGCTGTCGGATCTCGTCAAGGAGATCAAGGACGAGACGCTGCGGCGCTATTATATGGACGAAATCATGAGCCGGCTGGATGCCATGCTTGGCCGTCAGCCCGGCGGCAGGCGCGGTGGCGGGCAGGGCGGCCAAGGTGGCCAGGGCAGTTTTGCGCGCCGGCCCCAGCAGGGCGGCGGGGGAAAATTTGCGCGGGGAGGGGCTTTTGCGCCTCCCACTGGATATTTGTTCTCACCGCCCCAAATCAGCGCCAGCCTGTCTCGGAGCCAGGTGTTCTCGCGGTCTGGTGGGGTGCCCAGGCGCGAGGCGGAAATACTCGTCAATGTGCTCCATCACCCCGCGCTTCTCGCCCGCTATGTGGAGGATCTTGCGGAAATCGAGCTGACGAGCCGGGAAGCGGGGCAATTGCGGGCCGCTTTAACGGCGCTGGCGGCAGAAACTTTCGTCGATCACGTGGAGCTGCGGCTGGCGGTGGACGCGATTGGACTGCAGCCGGTGCGTGAAATCATCGAGGGTGCGGTCGATCCGCTCCCGTGGAGTATCAAGCCAGATGCGGCCGATAGTGACGCTGAAGAGTCGTTGAAACAGGCACTGGCCTTGCATCGGCGCGCACGGGCGTTACATAGAGAGCTGAAATCCGCAGAAATAGCGCTCGGCGAGAATGCAAACGAGCAGAACCTCGCAAGGTTGCGTGAAATTCAGGCGGAGCTCTCCGGGATCGAGGGGCGCGAGGCGGCAGTCGAGGGGTTCGGTTTATCTTCCGGGCGCCAGGGGCAGGCCCTGTAACCTCGACGGAGATATTCGGGACACGTGACTCGCGTGTATCACCGGATTTAGTTAGTTAAGGCTGGTTTAATGCCAAGTAGTCCAAATAGGCGGCATACCGATTCGTTGCGCGGGCTTTTCAAGTCCATGGCCGGGTCGATTCGCCGAGGCTGGTGCGGGAGCGTCGGCGGGCACTGGCGGGATGGAGTATAGAATGGCGAAGAAGGACGAAGAGAAGCGCGAAGGCGAAGGCGCGGCCCCCGAGACGACCGATAGCCCGTTGCTCGACCTTTCCGACGCCGCCGTCAAGCGGATGATCAAGCTCGCCAAAAAGCGTGGCTATGTCACCCATGACGAGTTGAATGCCGTGCTTCCGTCGGAAGAGGTTTCGTCGGACCAGATCGAAGACATCTATTCGATGCTCAATGAAATGGGCATTACCGTGTCCGAGGCTGAAGAGGCTGAAGAAGGCGAGACGCCTGAGGAGCCCGCAGCCGAGGAGGAGGAGGCCGAGAGCACGGATCTCGTCGATGTTGCGCGCCCTGCGCCCGTCGTGATCCGCAGTTCAGAGCCCGCTGACCGTACGGACGACCCCGTGCGCATGTATCTGCGCGAGATGGGTTCAGTTGAGCTTCTGTCGCGCGAGGGCGAAATTGCCATCGCCAAGCGTATCGAAGCTGGCCGTGAAGCGATGATCGCGGGCCTCTGCGAGAGCCCGCTGACGTTCCAGGCCATCATCATCTGGCGCGATGAGTTGAACGACGGCAAGGTTCTGCTGCGCGACATCATTGACCTCGAAGCGACCTATGCCGGCCCTGACGGCAAGAATACGCCCAAGATCGACAATACGGCCGGCGACATGGCCCCCTCGACCGCGCCGCGCACGCCGCCGCCGGGCCTAGGCGGCGAGGCGCCGATTCCGGAAGACGCGTTCGACGACGACGAGGATATGGAAAATTCCGTGTCCCTCTCGGCGATGGAAGCCGAGCTGAAGCCCAAGGTGCTCGACACGTTCGATCGCATCGCCGACGCTTACAAGAAGCTGCGCCGGCTGCAGGATCAGAACGTCGAGAACAAGCTCAAGAACGAGACGCTGACGCCTGCGCAGGACCGGAAGTACAAGACGCTCAAGAAAGAGATCGTCACGGACGTCAAGTCTCTGTCGCTGAACCAGAATCGCATCGATGCTCTGGTCGAGCAGCTCTATGACATCAACAAGCGGCTCATCGGTCTCGAGACGAAGCTGATGCGGCTGGGCGAGACGCATGGCGTCGCACGCGAAGACTTCTTGAAGAACTACCAGAATTCGGAACTCGATCCGAAGTGGCTTCTGCGCGTCGGCAAGCTTGGCACGCGCGGCTGGAAGGACTTCATTGCGAAGGAGAAGGACCCCATCAAGGTCCTGCGCGGCGATATTCATGGACTCGCGACCGAGACCGGTCTGGAAATCCAGGAATTCCGCAAGATCGTCCAGATGGTTCAGAAGGGCGAGCGCGAGGCCCGGCAGGCCAAGAAGGAAATGGTCGAGGCCAACCTGCGTCTCGTCATCTCCATCGCCATGAAGTACACGAACCGCGGCCTGCAGTTCCTGGATCTGATCCAGGAAGGCAATATCGGCCTGATGAAGGCTGTCGATAAGTTCGAATATCGCCGCGGCTACAAGTTCTCGACCTATGCGACCTGGTGGATTCGTCAGGCAATCACGCGCTCGATTGCCGATCAGGCTCGCACGATCCGCATTCCCGTGCACATGATCGAGACGATCAACAAGATCGTCCGCACGTCGCGTCAGATGCTGCATGAGATCGGTCGCGAGCCGACGCCGGAAGAACTGGCCGAAAAGCTGGCCATGCCGCTCGAAAAAGTGCGCAAGGTTCTGAAAATCGCCAAGGAGCCGATCTCGCTCGAAACGCCGATCGGCGACGAGGAAGATTCGCATCTGGGCGATTTCATTGAGGACAAGAACGCGATCCTGCCCATCGATGCGGCCATCCAGTCGAATCTGCGCGAGACCACGACCCGTGTGCTCGCCTCGCTCACGCCCCGTGAAGAGCGCGTGCTCCGCATGCGCTTTGGCATCGGCATGAACACTGACCACACGCTGGAAGAAGTCGGACAGCAGTTCTCGGTGACGCGCGAGCGCATCCGCCAGATCGAGGCCAAGGCGCTTCGCAAGCTGAAGCACCCGTCACGCAGCCGGAAGCTCCGGAGCTTCCTCGACAACTGATCGGGACATAGTGCCCGCCAGCAACGCCCGCCCTCACCGGCGGGCGTTTTGCGTTTTGGCGCGCCGTTAGGTCGATGTTACGCGTCTAGTAAAGCCAAGTAAGTGCTGGAAAAGTAGGAAAATTAATCGCTTTTTTACCAAGAGTGATTGAATGGCGAGATCGGCGCGGTCTTTACCAGCGTTTTACCGGGAACTGCGCGATTTCTGCAGAAATCGTTCACCTCTGTCAGTCCAAATCCTACTTATGAGTTTGGAATCGACTGATATGAAAAACGAATTTCAGATAAAATTCCTCTCGCGCCATATTATTCGCGCTTTCGCTCATCCCGCTGATGTGTTTCGTCGGAGCGTCCGTGGATTTCTCGCGGGCCGTAAACACACGAAGCAATCTGCAGCAGGCCACCGACTCCACCATTCTGGCGGTCAGTAAATTTGCGCAGGACGGTTCGACGGTCGCACAAATCAGAGCGCAAGCGGTCACCTATCTCAAAGCTGTCAGCACGGATCCTTACGCGGCCATCAGTGGCGATCCGACCGTCTCGACGGACAAGACGAAGGTCTGCATCAACACGACGAGCCATATCGACACTGCCATCATGAAGATCGTCGCGATCAACCAGGTGGCGCTCGCGGCTTCGGCCTGCACCGTGACCAACAACGCGAGCTTCGAGATCGCTCTGGTTCTCGACACCACGGGGTCGATGGCCAACAGCGACGGCACGAACTCCAAAATCGCGTCCATGCGCGCTGCCGCCGACCAGTTTGTCGATTACATGTATTCAAGCACCACGCTCGCCTCGCGGGTGAAAATCTCTGTCGTGCCGTTTGCCGCGTCCGTCGCGGTCGATACGAGTTACAAGACTGCCGCGTGGGTCGACACTCTGGGGCAGTCCTCAATGAACTTC
>JAQGKN010000673.1 GCA_028290085.1 Hyphomicrobiales bacterium | reverse complement strand
AACGATCGGTCGCCAATGTACTTGCTGCCATAGCTCGTCATCATGCAGATGCCGTCAGCCTTCAGAACATCCATGGCGTAGGCGATCTCGCGCAGGCTTGCGTCGACGTCCGGAAGCGGAAGCGAAGCGAACAAGCCAAAGCGGCCCGGGAAATCACCGACCAATCCGGCTCCCCATTCATTCGTTTCGCGGGCGAGGCGTCGCGCCTCCGCATCTTCGCCAAACCATACGCCTGGCTCACTGATGGAGAGCATGGACGTTGCGATGCCCGCCTGTCCCTTGATGTCCAGTGTCTTTTGCACAGTCCATTCGACGAGCGGGCGTTGATTGGTCTTACGGGACGTGAGTTCCGGAATGTAATTCGGCGGTGCAAGATGGTGGTGAATGTCGATGCGGTGCGCTTTTTGTCCGCTTGCCGTCGCCGGTTCTGATTGGGCCCAAGCTGCAGAACCCGTTGCACTTAACCCGACAGATACGGCGCCGGCCAGAAAGCCCCTCCGGCTTACCAGGGCAGGAGGGGTGTCGCCGCAGCATGCGCATCCGGCGAACGAGAAACGTCCCTCTAGCATAGCATTCCCCCAGTGCCGTCTTTGCCCATTTGCTGGCTTGGCCGGTAGAGTACCCTTGCCAATAGCCCAGTCAAGGCTCGTATGGGGACAACGGCTGGTTGCGCGCAGCGCGATGGGACTAAGGGACTAATACCAATGGCGTTCGGGGCTAATCCGCGCGGGGTTCTGTTTTGGTCAGATCGCACGCTGCGGCTGCGGAGGAGATAAACCGGTATCCTTATCGCGGAATAGATTTGGGGTAGGGGCAAGATCGAGCAAAACCAGCGCAGTTCCAAGAAGCAGGACGCCATTCCACAGCCCTCGCCGAAACAATAACATTCAAGGCTGACCTGAAGGGAGCGTCAGAGGTCCCGCCGACCACCAGTCAGGGCGCCGGCAATCTGAGCGCCACCTACGATACCGCCAGCAAAAAGCTTACATGGCGTGGCACAGTTTCTGGCCTCAGCGGCAACGCAACAGCTGCCCACTTTCATGGTCCTGCAGATCCTGGCAAGAACGCTGGCGTGCTTGTGCCAGCCACGGGGGTGAGTGCCGGTGCGTTTGAGGGGTCTGCGACCCTTACCGACGATCAGGCTAAGGCGTTCATGGCAGGTCAGACCTACTTCAATGTTCACACCGCGGCCAATCCGAATGGGGAGGTTCGCGGGCAAGTCGTAAAGGGACAATAGGGAAAGCCACGTGGCAGCTTCCTAGCGAGGCTGCTCTCCTCGGCAACGCACGAGAGTTCGTCATGAGACAGGATGAATTTCAAAAGGGCGACGTTGCCGTCCTCAAACGGGATGTTGAGTGGGATGGCGTCGTATTCCCGGCTGGTACGGAATGCGTTGTTGTTGCGGCGTCACACGGAGGTGAGTACTTCGTTGAAATACTCGAGCCGAAACGCGAGAACGTTTCTGTCCCGGAGGAGGCCCTTGAAGCTTTGCAGCCGTAGCATACGTCCACAAGCGGCCGAATCAATTTCCCGCGCGGGCTTGGGCGTTGATCACTTGGTGGGCGGGTGCCACGAAGGCGGATCCTGCTGCTTAGACGCTGTCGGGTACTACAGCTGGGACAGGCCGAGTTTTTGCCAAGTATGCATCCCTTCGCATCCGCGCGCAGTAGCTTGAGGGGTTTCGACGGTATGAAACCATGCGGGTGTTGACGCGTGCGGTCCAAGCGCCATTGCCCATATGGGTGGAGTGGGACCGGTGAGTACCAGTTATGCAAAAGATCTACGCAGCCGTTGTCATGGAAACTGATCTTGGTGAACGGGTCTTTTTCGTTGGCGAGGACGAGCTAGAACTCGCCATGACGACGCTGGTCAGGCACTTTCCGGATTTAGCCGCTAGTCACGCAACGATGTATGAGCTGCCCGGTAAACTTGCTGAACTCCTGGGCGTCGAGAAAGGTGGTGCAACTGAATGGCCCGTGGGGACTGTTGTCTTTCTCACGGAATGACCACATGCTCATCCAGGAGGCCCGCATACCCTCCCTTCATAAGAACGGCGCGTAACCGGAGCCGCTCCAAGGTTGGTCGAAACGAAACTCCTGTCCCCTGGACTAAAAACAGGGGCTCGAGCGAGCAGACATCAACGCCCCCCCGACGGTCGCTGATAGGCCTAGCTAAAAGACGATTCCGCTGATCATCGCAATCGTAAGTTCGTCCCACACAGGTCACGTTCTCGTTTCTATCTTAGCGGATTAGGAACCATCTGGTCATGCGAGCGACCCGATGATTTCCTGATACGCCGCTTCCGGAAACGCCTTCATTGTCCGGCTTCGAATATTGCCCAACATGCCAAGTTGAAGGCTAAACCGCGCAGCGACAGCATCGTCCGGTGCTTCGTAGATGATCACAAGGTCGAACTCGCCCATCGTGAGAAAGACCGACCTGAAGATGCCGCCCATGTCGCTCAGCGCTTTTTTTGCTTTATCGAGGCGGGCCGCTGAATCCGGTGCGTTACGAATGCCTTGGTCAGTCCAATTTGCAAGCATAACGTAGGTGGTCATGGCAATCTCCCGCGTACGAGCTCGTGCTTGAGGAGAGTAGCGACGCGCCAACGTCAGGTGTGCTGCCTGACGTTTGTTATCTGGACCCGCGGTTTCAAATCAGTGCGGGCGGGATCTTATT
>JAQGKN010000567.1 GCA_028290085.1 Hyphomicrobiales bacterium | reverse complement strand
TGCGCAGGACGCGCAAAGACGGCTCGATGAAGACCGCATCGACATCGTGATGGTGGATATTGATCTTGCTGTCCCCAATCTGGTGCAGCCCTGCGCGACCCCGGACTGCTTGCAGATGATTCGCGATATCAGGGCAAATCCGCGCCTGCGTCATATGCCCGTGATCGCGGTCACCCGCCATGACGACATTGTCTCCATCGATGGTGCCTACGAAGCGGGTGCAACATCCTTCGCGACCAAGCCCGTGGACTGGCGCGTGCTCCAGACGCAGCTTCGCTACGTGTTGCGTGCGCAGGGGCTCATCGCCGCCTGATCGCAACGATCAGGCCGGGCGACGCAGCTCTTTCGCATAATCTGCAAGCTGCGCTGCCGTCACCGGCTTCGAGAACAGATATCCTTGCAGGAAGTCACATCCGCTCTCCTGGAGAAAGCGCTGCTGGGCAGCCGTTTCCACACCTTCGGCTGTCACCTGCATGCGCAGCGCGTTGGCGAGACCTATCACCGCGCGTACCACGGCGGCGCCATCGTCGGTGCCGACTTCATCGACGAAGGATTTGTCGATCTTGACCTTATCCAGAGGCAAGCGGCGCATCAGCGCGAGCGAGGAATAGCCTGTGCCAAAATCATCTAGCGCGACGCGGATGCCGAGCGCACGCAACTCGCGCAAATTACCCTCAGCACGGGCGGGATCGTCGAAATAAGCGCTTTCCGTGATCTCGAGTTCAAGATTGGCGAAGGCCAACCCTGCGTCGCGCGCTGTTCTTGTGACGAAGTCCACGAAATCGTGTCGGCGGAATTGCAGCGGCGAGACATTTACGGCGACCGCAATGCCGTCCCAGGAGGCCGCCTCGCGGCAGGCATGTTCCAGCACCCAGCAGCCGAGCTGGTCGATGAGGCCGTTGCGCTCGGCGACCTGCACAAACTGGTCGGGTTGAACGATACCGCGCCGCGAATCACGCCAGCGCACCAGCGCCTCCGCTGCCACCAAGGCGCGGCCATCGGCCGTGAGTTGCGGCTGATAGTGGAGGAACAGGTCATTGTTCCGAATAGCGGCCGACAAATCGGGAATCATCATGCTTCCAGGATATGAGACAATTGGTTTGGTGAAGAAAAAATTTACGATCCAATCCTAACGACGATAGAGATCAAGCTGCAAGAGAGAGTGAACAAACGGCCCGAAGCCTTAACGCAGGGCCGCGCAAATCTTCAATTTACGGGAAGCCGTGCTGGAGATAGCATGGCACCGCACCATAAAAATGAAAAACACACAGGGAGGATTCATGACCCAGGAGAGCCCGGCTAGGCTGGCAACCTCATCCATCTGAGCTTTTGGACCGGGCGCTGACTCGCGCTCGTCCCCCTCTACACCGCGCAACCCCAAGGGTCGCGCGACAGCAGAGCCGCGCGCAAGCGGCCCCGAGATTTCACACGGAAGGAAATGCACCATGTCGCTGCCGCCCGCCAAAATGTACGGTCATCGCGCTCGTATCGGCTATACCTCGCCGCCGCTGACCACCGAGGTCTTCCCCTACGAATTCTACAAGATCGTCCCTGAGGGCGTCTCGCTGGTCGTCACCAGCCTCGCCATCGTCGTGCGCAGCAAGGAAGAGATCGACCAATCGTATGACATCAGCATGCGCGCAGCGCGCGAAATGGCTGCTGCCGGCTGCGATCTCGTCATGCTCGGTGGCGTGCCGATCAACCTGTCGCGCGGCGTGAAGAATGCGCATGAGATGGTCGTCGATCTCGAAAAAGAGCGCGGTGTGATGGTCTCCACGAGCACCTCGGCGCAGACCAAGGCCGCGCATGCACTGGGCGCGAAGAAGGTCGTCGTCGCCCATCCCTATGCCGATACCGACACCGACCGCATCGCCGGCTATTCCTCGCATTTCGATTGTGAATTGCTGGGCGCCGCGGCCTTCGGCAGCCCGTTCAACCAGATCGGGCGCATCCCGCGCAACGGCGCGCTCGAACTCGGCCGCGCGCTGATGAAGAAGCACCCGGACGCCGACACGATCCTGATGCCCTCCCCGCATTGGCCCACCATCGAATCGATCGAGCCGCTGGAACAGGAATTCGGCGTCAACGTCATGACCGCGCTTCAAGTCATCGTCTGGGACGCCCTGCGCCGCTGCGGCATCAACGACAAGATCGAGGGTTACGGACGCCTGTTCCGCGAGTTCTGAGCAAAGGGAGAGCCAGCATGCGTGTTTTCCTGAATGGCAGGCGGGGGCAGCGCATCGCGGCTCTCGCCCTGCTCTCGATGTTCGCTGCGGGATCCGCGCAGAGCGCCGACGATTTCTATCGCGGCAAGTCGATCACCATGCTGGTGGCGAGCGGCGCGGGCGGCGGCTACGACGCCTATGCCCGCGTCTTCGCGCGCTATGCGCAAAAGCACATTCCCGGCAACCCCGCCATCATCGCCAAGAACATGCCGGCGGCGGCGGGGTTGGCGGCTGCCAGCACGCTCTTTAATAATGCAGACAAGGATGGACTGACCATCGCAGCCTTGAGCAATGTGGTGGCGCTCGACCCGCTCTTCGGCAATCCCGCGGCGCGTTTCGATGCGCAAAAATTCGGCTGGATCGGCTCCATCGGCAAGCTGCAGAACGTCTGTGCGACCTGGCACACGAGCCCGGTCAAGACCATCGAGGATGCGCGGCGGCGCGAGGTGATCGTCGCGGGTGCTGGCGCCTCATCGAACACTGCCGTCGTGCCCAAGATCATCAACGAGCTTCTGGGCACGAAATTCAAGCTGGTGTCCGGCTACGATCCTGCCGGTGGACTGACCCTTGCGGTCGAGAGCGGCGAGGCCGAGGGCATCTGCGGCTTGTCATGGTCGACCATGAAAGCCTCCCGCCCCGACTGGATCGCGGGCAAGAAGCTGAACGTCATCGTGCAGATGAGCATGGAAAAACTGCCTGAGCTTCCCGACGTGCCGAGTGCCCTCGACCTCATCACGGACCCTGCCAAGAAGAAAGTGCTCGAACTCATCCTCATCCGGCAGGAAATGGGGCGTCCCTTCGCCACGTCTCCGGGCGTTCCCGCCGACAGGCTCGCGGTACTGCGCAAGGCCTTCGACGAGACCATGAAGGACCCGGAGTTTCTGGCCGAGGCTGCGAAAACTCAGCTGGAGATCGAGCCGTTGACGGGCGCGCAAATCGACGCGTTCCTCGCCAGCGCCTATACCGCCCCGCCAGCGGTGGTGGCACGGGCCGCAGCTCTGGTAGAGCCAGCGGCAGCTCCCAAAAAGCCCTGAAAACGAAAATGCCCGCCTCCTTGAGGAGGCGGGCAAGTCAAGGGAGGAGTAGCCCTGGGGAGTGACGCCCCTCTGGGGGACGGACGTCACAGGCTATCCCGCAAGGTCATACCTAATCGAAATTACGCAAATCTCTAGTCCCAGAACGCAATCTGCTGTCAAAGATGCGAAAATGTCACAAGTGAAGCCCATTTTGGGCATGTGGGGAAATGATACCACCAGGAGAATTTAATTCCCTTAAATCTGTGAAATACAGAAAAGCCATCCTTTGGGTGTGAATTGCTGCGGACCCGGCGATGGTCTACATCTTGCCACTCGAAAAAAGTTTTGCGCTGACGAGCCTCCGGCTTTTCCGGGGAACTGCGGCGTTTTCGGAGGGATGGGCATGGGGGTCGTCAATGTCATCGACCGGAAGGGCCAGCACCGCGAGTTGGAGGCGGTCGAAGGCTGGCGGCTGATGGAAATCCTGCGCGATTACCGCATCGGCATCGAGGGCACCTGCGGCGGCGCTTGCGATTGCGCAACCTGCCATGTCGTCATAGATGACGCATGGGCCGCAAAGCTCTTTGCGCCCCGCGAAGACGAACTCGACAAACTCGACGAACTGCCACTGATCGAAAAGACCTCGCGTCTCTCTTGCCAGATCATCTGGGC
>JAQGKN010000533.1 GCA_028290085.1 Hyphomicrobiales bacterium | reverse complement strand
CATTGTGGAGCCGGTGGATCGATTGCGCGCGTGTTATGAAGCGTGCTCGGTGCCTCTGCCGTGTCCACGTGGCGCGGGGAGGCTGTTGTGGAGGCTGCCGTGGGCGCTGGCTCATCGTCGTGTGAGGCGATAAGCCAGTCGCTTTCGGAGGGCGGCTGAGGCTGCTGCCGCATGATAGCGGGGGATCTCTCGGCAATCCTGTAGGCGCCCCGGCCGCTGGGTTCGGGCGCTTCAGGAAGCGCCGGGTTGCGCGCCTTGGCAGCCAGTTCGGCCGGAAATGTGCCGACCTTCGCATCTGCCACGGCGAGAAGGGCCAGCGGGTCCGGGCGAGCGGACTCGGGGAGGCGAAGACTATTCGTTGCAATATCGGATAGAAGGCGCGGGCTTTGAATATTCATATGCCGTCTCCGGCGAATCGTTGAGTTCGCACCCTGCGGGCTCGATCTTGCGCGGGGCTTGAGGTCAGGCGGCCGTGCATTCCGGTGTGATCTGCTTTTCGTCGAGCATGCCCGAGATAGCCGCGGCGGAAACGGGGCGGGAGAAGTAATAGCCCTGCAGTTCGTGACATCCGAGCGCTTCCAGCGCGCGCCGGTGCTCGATTGTTTCCACGCCTTCGGCCGTTACCGTCAGGCCCAAAGCGCGAGCCATGTGAGTGATCGACTCCACGATGATTCCGCTCTCGCCGGTTTCTTCCAGCGATTGTACGAAGGAGCGGTCGATCTTGATTTTGTCCAAAGCGAAACGGCGCAGGTAAATGAGGCTGGAATAGCCGGTGCCAAAGTCATCGAGCGCGAGCCGGATCCCCTTATCGCGCAGCATGATCATCGCCATTTCGGCAACTTCAGCATCGTCAATGACCACGCTTTCGGTGAGTTCGAGTTCGAGACGATTCGGGTCGAAGCCAGTTTCATCGAGGATGCGGAGAACCTTGGACACGAATTCTTTGTGCCGGAACTGGATCGGCGAAACATTGACGGCGATCTTCAGCTGCGGCCAGGCGCGTGCATCTTCGCAAGCACGGCGTAGAACCCATTCCCCCAGCGGATGGATGAGGCCACGATCCTCCGCCAGTCCGATGAAATCGACCGGTGGTATGATCCCGCGCACCGGATGGGGCCAGCGTACGAGCGCTTCCACGCCGACCATACGGGCGCCGTCTGCGCTCATCAAAGGCTGGTATTCCAGCATCAGCGCTCCGTTGTCGATGGCTTCTGCGAGCTCGTCTTCGTAGGATTTGCGGCGACGCAACTCGTCTCCCATACGCTCTTCGAAGAAGGCGAAGCGGTTGCGCCCTTCGTTTTTTGCCCGATAGAGAGCGTTATCGGCCAGATGCATCAGTTCCTGGCGGTCACTCGCGTTTTCGGGGAAAAATGCGATGCCGATCGATACGCCGGCGAAGATTTGCTGACCTCCAAGGTCGAACGGCTTGCGCATTGATTCGAGAACGCGCCGGGCCAAGGCTTCGGCATCGCGCGGACCGCGCACATTCGTTTGCAGGATCGCAAATTCGTCGCCGCCCAGGCGCCCCAGCTGGTCCGTTGCGCGAAGCGATTCCCCGATCCGTTTTGTCATCGCGACGAGCATCCGATCTCCAACATCGTGGCCGTAGCGATCGTTGACTTCCTTGAAGCGATCGAGATCGAGATACATCAGTGCGAATGGGGATTGCGGCTTGCGACTTGAAAGCTCGCGGTCGAGCAAATGCGTGAACAGAAGGCGGTTGGGGAGGCCGCAGAGCTGATCGTGCTGCGCGAGTGTTGCAGCCTGTTTCTCGCGTGCCGCGAGGCCGAGGATGGACCGCCGCAACAGCAAGCCTGCCGCAACGACGAGAATCGAGTATACGACGCGCCCGGCTAGCTGCAGGCTCGAGTCCTGATTTTGCGCGGTACCCCAGATCAGCACAGCATGCTGTTCTGCTCCGCCGGACGTCAGCACGCGGCTCGCCGGGTCTGCCTTGCCTGCGGGGGCAACGTCGAGCCCGGGCAGGTCCGAGGTTGCTGCGAGCCGCGCCACCATGTCCTTCGAGATCGGGCGCAGAGCTACGATGGCCGCCCGATCCGCTGGGATCTTGCCGAGCACAGCAGATACGGCAGCGAACTGCGTCGCGCGAAGCGCCACTACGATGTGGGCTCCGGCGCCGGCGCCGACCAGTGCTCCCGACTGATCTGTCTGCGGGAGCGCCTGCAACTCCTCAAGCAGCGGCTTCAAGGCCTCTGTCGAAACTTCGGCGGCGCCGGTTAAGGGCGTGCCTGACGAAGCTATGATCTGCCCCTTGGTGAGATCAACTAAAAGAAGCCGATCATCGAGACGAGGCCCATTTGGCAGGCCTGTCGACTTGGGCACTCCCGACAGCAGATTTTCAACGTCGCGCTGGAACTGTGTGGATTCGTCGTCCAGTGCCTGGATGAGGCGGGAACGCTCGGCGCTTTCATTCGATTCGGTATCGAATGAGTAAAGCCAACCTGAAGCGAGAAGGACTGCGACGAGGCCCGCTGCCGTCCAGAGACCGACACCGATAAGACGGCGAGCATCACGCCCGCCTACGGGCAAAGCCGTTTGTATTGAAATCATTTCAAATAATTCTTCCGCAGACTGCAATACGGAAGAGATTAGCAACAATCAGGTTAATGCCCCGTTTTGCACAAGCGCCCTAGATGAGCTTCAGCCCCCTGAAGCTCGAATGTCCGTGACGCCCCACGATGATATGATCGTGCACCGTGATGCCCATCGGTTTCGAGATCGCGATGATTTCCTGAGTCATGCGGATGTCGGCGCCCGAGGGTGTCGTGTCGCCCGAAGGATGGTTATGCACGAGCACAATGGCCGTCGCGCTGAGTTCGAGCGCTCGGCGGACGATTTCGCGCGGGTAAACGGGCGTGTGATCGACAGTTCCCGAGCCTTGCACCTCGTCGGCGATGAGCCCGTTGCGCTTGTCCAGAAAAAGCAGGCGGAACTCCTCGCGGTCGGCGAAGGCCATGGCTGTGCGGCAATAGTCCAGCACGTCGGCCCAAGAGCCCAGAATTGTCCGTTCGCGCGCGGCGCCCTTTGTCATGCGGCGCGCGGCGGCCTCGATGATCTTGAGGTCCAGAGCCACGGATTCACCGATGCCGTCGATTTCCTGGAGGCGCTCGGAGGCGGCGCCTATCACCTCCCCGAACGATCCGAAACGCGCGATCAGTGCCTTGGCAACGGGCTTCACGTCGCGGCGTGGCATGGCCCGAAACAGGACCAGTTCCAGCAGCTCATAGTCGGGCATGCCGCGCTCGCCGCCTTCGGCAAAGCGCGCGCGCAGCCGGTCGCGGTGACCCGCGTAGTGCGGAGGCTCGACCGGGTCGCCGGAGCCACCGTCAGGCTTGCGGCTCATACCGCGCGCGGCGCGCCGTAAGGCGGCTGCTCATATCCCATGGGCGAGAGCGTGAAAATCTCGACGCCGGTTTCGGTGACGCCGACCGTATGCTCGAACTGCGCCGTCATGGAGCGGTCACGGGTCACGGCGGTCCAGCCGTCGGCCAGCACCTTCACGTGCGGGCGGCCGAGATTGATCATCGGCTCGATGGTGAAGAACATGCCGGGCTTGAGCACGACGCCTTCGCCGCGCCGGCCGTAATGGAGGATGTTCGGCTCGTCGTGGAACAGGCGTCCGAGGCCGTGGCCACAGAACTCGCGCACGACCGAGCAGCGCTCGCCCTCGGCGAACTCCTGGATGGCGGCGCCGATATCGCCCGTGGTTGCGCCGGGCTTGACGACAGCTATGCCGCGCATCAGCGATTCATAGGTCACTTCAACAAGACGCTCGGCGCGGCGCGGCACGTTGCCGACCAGATACATACGGCTGGAGTCGCCATGCCAACCATCGACGATCAGCGTGACATCGATGTTGACGATGTCGCCGTCCCGCAACGGTTTGTGGTCGGGGATGCCGTGACACACGACGTGGTTGATGGAGGTACAAATCGACTTGCGGTAACCGCGATAGCCGAGCGGGGCGGGGTAGGCCCCGTGCGCCATGGCAAAATCGAAGATGAGCTTGTCCAGCTCCTCGGTCGAGACGCCGGGCACGACATGCGGCGTCAGCATGTCCAAGGCCTCGGCGGTCAGCCGCCCGGCCTTGCGCATGGCGGCGAAATCGTCTGGCCCGTGCAGCTTGATCTGCCCGGTCTTTCGGCTCGGCGCCTGGGCCGCGTCCACGAATGTCATTTCTTGTCCGTATCGCTCTCGCTGGAGGTGTCGCGCATGAATCTAAGCATGTTCAGCCCCCGTGCAAGTGCGCAGTATGGCGCGGACGCTGGCATCGAGCCGAGGACGCATGATAGAAGATTGGCAGAACAGATGCTGGTACAGCCGCGCTTTTGTCGCAGAAAGACACGGCCGTGGATATGTCATGCTGAGAGCGATCCCCAACGACCTGTCGTCCTTTGGCCGTTATTCGCCCAAGGGCTTCACCGCTGGCGTCCTGGATCGCACCCGCCGATGCCCATTGACATGGGGCGGGGCGCGACGCGCCTTCATCCTGCGCGGTCTTGCGGTCAAGGCGCTGGCAGGCCGGCCGCTCGACGTCGAGACGCTTGGCGCCAAGATGAGGCTCTATCCCTATAACAACACCTGCGAAAAACGGATTCTCTTCACGCCCCAGTTCTTCGATCCCGCCGAACGGGCATTTCTCGCCAGCCGCATTCGCGACGATATGATTTTTGTGGATATTGGCGCCAATATTGGCG
>JAQGKN010000530.1 GCA_028290085.1 Hyphomicrobiales bacterium | reverse complement strand
ATCGAGGTCGGCCAGATAGGCACGCACGAGGTCCGTGCCAGCGCTCATCGGGTCGGCGCCTGATTCGGCCAGAAACGCGCAGTAGTCGTCGAGATCGCGTCGGTACGCCTCGAGCGTATTGGCGGCGGCGCCCCGCTCGGCAGCGATCATGTCGAGGAACAAAGACGCCAGACGGCTGGCCGGGACGCTCGTCATTTGGCGAGCTTCGAGGCTGGAAGCGTCTGGGTTATCTCGCGCGGCTGGGGTTCAACGAAGGTGACGAGGGCGATCATGCCGCCCCATACCAGCGCTGCCAGGATACCGACAACGACGACGAATCTGAAAAGACTGGGCAAGAACCCCTCCGCACCGCCCGCCGGGCAAAGCCGCCGAACCCCATGTTTCCATCACGGCGCCGCCGTGAAATCAACCATCTGTCGATCCCGTACGACGCTTCGCGGCGTGATGCTGAATGCAGGAGCTTAAATCCGCGTTCATGCCGTGCTAGGGAGGGGAACGATGACTGAAAATTTCTTCCGGACCTCGACGGCGTCGCCCTTTGCCGTCGACCAGACCAGCCCTTCTCCGCAGCGCCGCGACGCGCGCGCGGCCAATCTCGTTCGCCGCCTCGGCGGCCGTTCGATCGTGCTCGTGGGTATCATGGGCTCGGGCAAGACATCCGTCGGTCGTAGGCTTGCAGCCCGCCTCGGCCTCGATTTTGTCGATGCGGACGCCGCAATCGAGACGGCTGCGCGCATGACCATCGCTGAAATCTTCAAACGGCATGGCGAAATCTTCTTCCGCGACCGCGAGCATCACGTCATCGCCCGCCTTTTGACCGAGGGCCAGAAGGTGCTCGCCACCGGCGGCGGCGCCTTCATGCGCGAGGACACGCGCGCCAGCATCGCCGGGCTCGGCCTGTCCATCTGGTTGAAAGCCGATCTCGACGTCCTCATGCGCCGTGTGCGCAAGCGCTCAAATCGGCCGCTGCTCCATACAGAGGATCCGGAGACGACGATGAAGCGTCTCATCGCGGACCGCTATCCCGTCTATGCTCTCGCCGACGTCACTGTCATGTCGAGCGACGGCCCGCATGACGGCGTGGTCGAGCACATTTTGACAACCCTGGAGCGCGACCTTCCGCAGCTTCAGCCGGGCGAGGGCGCTATAGCCCTCCCGGCACAGAACGGACCAGCCATGAACACGCCCTCGGCCGCCCCGCCCGTGACCCGCGTTCCCGTCGAACTGGGCGCGCGCCGCTATGACATCCTGATCGGCTCGCACCTGATCGAGGAGGCAGGCAGCCAGATCGCGCGGCTCTTCCCGGGCTCCGCCTGCACCATCGTTACGGACCGCAATGTCGCAGAGCGCCATCTTCCCTCGCTCGAAGCGGGGCTCGACATGGCTGGCATCCGACACACGCGCTGCGTGGTCGAGCCGGGTGAAGCGTCGAAATCCTACGGCGTCTTCGCGACCGTCTGCGATGCCATCATCGAAGCTCGCATGGAGCGTCGTGATCTCGTGATTGCGCTCGGCGGCGGCGTCATCGGCGATCTCGCGGGCTTCGCAGCGGCCAGCGTCCGGCGCGGTATGCGCTTTGTGCAAATCCCGACCTCTCTGCTGTCACAGGTCGATTCCTCCGTCGGCGGGAAGACCGGCATCAATTCGCGCCACGGCAAAAACCTTGTCGGCGCCTTCCACCAGCCCTCGCTGGTGCTCGCCGACACCGGCGCCCTCGCAACGTTACCCGAGCGCGAATTCCGCGCGGGCTATGCCGAAGTCGCCAAATACGGGCTGATCAACGATCCCGCGTTTTTCACCTGGCTCGAACAAAACTGGCGCGGCGTGTTCGGCGCCGGGCCTGAACTGACGCAGGCAATTGCGACGAGTTGCGCCGCCAAGGCCGCCGTCGTCATCCGCGACGAGACCGAACAGGGTGATCGCGCGCTGCTCAATCTCGGGCATACATTCGGCCATGCGCTGGAGGCTTTGACGGGCTTTGACGGCAGCCGCCTCGTGCACGGCGAGGGCGTCGCCATAGGTCTGGCTTGCGCCTTCCGCTTTTCAGCCGGGCTTGGCCTGTGCACGCATGAGGAGTCGGACCGTGCTGTCGCCCATCTGGCGGCTGTCGGTCTGCCTACACGCATCCGCGCCATCCAGGGCTGGACCGCAGATGCGGAGACGATCCTTCACGCAATGTATCAGGACAAGAAGGTTGAGCGCGGCACGCTGACATTCATTCTGGCGCGCGGCATCGGCCGCAGCTTCGTCGCGAAAAACATTCCCGCTGAAGATGTGCGCGCCTTCCTGATCGACGAATTGAAAGACTGACAAAACCAAGATGGATTCCATCGGCACAGCGACGAACCCATGGGTCGCCTTCGGCATCGTCGTATTCTGCCTCGCGCTGTCGGCTTTCTTCTCGGCTGCGGAAACGGCCCTCACGGCGGCGTCACGCGCTCGCATGCATGCCATGCAGAATGCCGGCGACAAACGCGCACGGATCGTCAATGTCCTGCTCACCGAACGCGAACGCCTGATCGGGGCGCTGCTGATCGGCAACAATGTCGTGAACATCGGCGCCTCCGCCTTCACGACCAGCGTGCTCGTCGACCTCTTCGGCGCGGAAGGCGTGCTTTATGCGACCATCGGCATGTCGATCCTGGTCATCATTTTTTCCGAGATCATGCCCAAGACCATCGCAATCACCTCGAGCGACCACGCAGCCTTGCGTCTGGCCCGTCCGGTCGCGATTTTCGTCGCCATCTTTGGGCCCATCGCCGGCGGCGCCAATCTGATCGTGCGTGGCCTGCTGCGCCCCTTCGGCATTCGGATCGGCGACAACCAGGCCGTTCTCTCGGGGCATGAAGAACTGCGCGGCCAGGTCGATCTTCTGCATCGCGAAGGTGGCGTCGCGCGCGCCGACCGCGATATGTTTGGCGGCCTGCTCGACATCAAGGAGATGACGGTCTCCGACGTGATGGTCCACCGCACGAAAATGCGCACCATCAATGCCGACCAGCCGCCGGAAGACCTCGTGCGCGAGATTCTCGCCTCGCCCTACACGCGCCTGCCGCTCTGGCGCGGCGAGCCCGAAAACATCGTCGGCGTGCTGCACGCCAAGGATCTCCTGCGCGCGCTCGATCTCGCCAAGGGCAATGCCAAGGCGGTGAAAATATCCGAGATCGCGCTTGATCCCTGGTTCGTGCCTGACGGCACCGCACTGCACGACCAGTTGCAGGCCTTCCTCAAGCGCAAGACACATTTCGCGCTCGTGGTGGATGAATACGGCGAGGTGATGGGGCTCGTCACGCTCGAGGACATCCTCGAAGAGATCGTC
>JAQGKN010000492.1 GCA_028290085.1 Hyphomicrobiales bacterium | reverse complement strand
GCTTGGCATCGACCGCCTGTTTCAGGCCGACCACGAGGACGGTTCGCTCGACCTGCTGCTGACCAGCGACACGCCGCTGGAGCTGATCGTCCTCGTCAAATGCCTGGCTCATTGGGCTGTCACGGGCCTGCCGCTCGTGATTGCCGCGCCGCTCTTTGGCCTGATGCTGGCGGTCGAGCCCGAGGCCATGGCGGGTATCGCCGCCTCGCTCTTCGTTGGCACTCCGGCCCTCGCATTGATCGGCGCCATCGGCGCGGCTCTCACCGTCACGCTGCGGCGCGGCGGTCTGCTGATGGCGATCCTCGTGATGCCGCTGTCCATTCCGGTGCTGATATTCGGCGTCTCCGCGGCCGCCGCGGCAACATCCGGCACCGTCCCTTTCGCCACGCCCTTCCTCATACTTTGCGCGCTGAGCCTCGCGACGCTGGCCGCAGCGCCCTTCGCGGCCGCTGCGGCCCTGCGCCACATGAGCGAATGAACCACCTGCCTCGTGAATTGCCTTTCCCCACCGCCCGCAATAGACCTGTCGACATGCTGAAATACGCCAACCCGACCCTGTTTCTCGGTCTCGTCGCCCGGCTCGTGCCTTGGCTCGCGGGCGCCACCGCCGTGACGCTCGCTGTCGGCCTTTGGGGCGCGTTTTTTGCCGCGCCTGCCGACTACCAGCAGGGCGAGACGGTACGCATCATGTACATCCATGTGCCCGCCGCGTGGCTGTCGACCTTCTGCTACGCCACCATGACCGCCTCGGCTCTCGGCACCCTCGTCTGGCGCCACCCGCTGGCCGATGCCGCGCAAAAGGCCGCAGCCCCCATCGGCGCTGCCTTCACCTTCATCTGTCTCGTCACGGGCTCCCTCTGGGGCAAGCCCATGTGGGGCACGTGGTGGGTATGGGACGCGCGCCTCACATCGGTGCTGGTGCTCTTCGTGATCTACCTCGGCCTGATCGCCTTATGGCGCACCATCGAGGAGCCCTCGCGCGCAGCCCGCGCCGCCGCAATCCTCACGCTGGTGGGCGTGGTCAACCTGCCGATCATCAAATTCTCCGTCGACTGGTGGAACACGCTCCACCAGCCGGCTTCCGTGTTCCGCCTGGGCGGCCCGACCATCGCGCCCTCCATGCTGTGGCCGCTCCTCGTCTTGGCGCTTGGGTTCACACTGCTGTTCCTGACGCTGCATCTGCTGGCGACCCGCAACGAAATCCTGCGCCGCCGCGTCCGCCGTCTCTCGATCCAGGCTGCGACCGGCGGATCGAACGAGGCGCCAGCGCATCGGCTGTCGGCAACGGGAGCGACGCCATGAGCGCCAGCCACTGGGGCTTCATCCTCGCCTCCTATCTCGTCTGCGCCGGCGTCATTGGCGGCATGATCCTGGCTATCGCCCTCGATTACCGCCGTCTGCGCCGCGATCTCGCCCGTCTCGGCGGTTTGCGTGAGCACCAGGATGACCAGGCATGAGCGGAGTCGAGACGCAGCCCACCGCACCGCGCCGCCGCTTTCCATGGCTCGCCCTGCTGCCCCTTTTCGCCTTTGGCGCGCTCGCAGCGCTGTTCGTCATCCGGCTCGGCGCGGGCGATGCCTCCCGCTTGCCCTCGCCCCTGATCGGCAAGCAGGTGCCGGTCTTCACGCTGCCAGCGATCGAGGGCCTGCCGGGCGAAGGCTTTTCGGATGCCGACCTGAAAGCGGGCCACGTCACGCTGGTGAATGTCTTCGCGTCCTGGTGCGTGCCCTGCCGGGAGGAGCATCCGCTGCTCATGCAGATTGCGAAAGACCCGAAACTCGCAGCCGAAGGCGTGCGTCTCTTCGGCCTGAACTACAAGGACGAGCCCGCCAACGCGCGTAATTTCCTGGCAGAAGCCGGCACGCCCTACGCCCGCATAGGCGCCGACCGTCCAGGCCGCGCCGCCATCGACTGGGGCGTCTACGGCGTCCCCGAAACGTTCGTGGTGAGGGGCGATGGCACCATCGCCTACAAGCAGATCGGGCCGATTTCGCAGGAGTCGCTGCGCGACAATATCATGCCTGCCATCAATGCAGCGCTGTCAGGCAAGCCCTGAGCTCAGCCGACCAGCTTCAATCCAAAGATCCCCGCAAGGATGAGCCCGATGCATGCGATGCGCAGAACGCTCGCGGGCTCTCCAAACAACATGATGCCCAGTGCGACGGTCCCCACCGTTCCCACGCCCGTCCACACGGCATAAGCAGTCCCGAGTGGCAGGTTTTTCAGGGACAGACCGAGGAGCGCGAGGCTCCCTGCCATGCTGGCCAGTGTCAGCAGACTCGGCCAGAGCCGCGTGAAACCATCCGTATATTTCAGCCCGATAGCCCAGCCGATTTCCAGCAACCCGGCTAAAAGCAGAACGGGCCAGGCAAATGAGGGGGATGACACCAGCGCAATCATAAGGACACATTCCCGGCGGGGCCGTCCCCGCGCGACATGCGGAAGAGCCCCGGTCGTCCCGGACTCAGATGCAAATCACCAATGGTCGCGATCGACGTCCGCGGGCTTCTTCAGTTCGTAACGCAGGATCAGCGGCACCTGCGACAGTGCGAAAACGATTGTCAGCGGCATGATGCCGAACGCCTTGAAGCTCACCCAGAAATCGGTCGTCTGCGTGCGCCAGACCACCTCGTTGACGATGGCCAGCAGATAAAAGAACACGCCCCAGCGCACGGTCAGCTTGCGCCAGCCCTCCTCGGTGAGTTGCAGCACGCTGTCGAGCAGCACCGGCAGCAGCGGCTTGCCGAAGGCGAGCGCTCCAAGCAGGGCCGTGCCGAAGATCGTGTTCACGATGGTCGGCTTCAGCTTGATGAAGAGATCATCCTGAAAGATGAAGGTCAGGCCGCCGAAGAAGACAACGGCCACAGCTGTGACGAGTGGCATGATCGGAAGGTGCTTCGTGAGCACCCACGACGCGATCAACGCCACCACGACGCCGCCCATGAGCACCGCCGTCGCCGGGAAAATTCCGAACTTCCAGTTGGTGATGAAGAACAGGACCAGCGGCCCCATTTCCAGAAGCAACTTCAGCGAGGGGTTCTGCGCCGCAGCCGGCGTTCGGGCCGGAGCAGCGGCCGGCTGATCTGTGGCAGGCGTCACATCGTTCATGGCTTGATCCTCGATCGGGCGGCCGCTCATGCGTCCAGCCCGGCAATGGCGCGAGCAAAATCGGAAGCGGCGAAGGGCTCGAGATCCTCCGCGCCCTCTCCCACGCCGATGAAGTGAACAGGCATCGCGAATTTTTCCGCGATAGCAACCAGAATGCCGCCGCGCGCGGTGCCGTCGAGCTTGGTCATGACCAGGCCGGTCACCCCGGCAACACGGTGGAAAATCTCGACCTGGCTCAGAGCGTTCTGGCCAACCGTCGCATCGAGCACCAGCAGCACTGCATGGGGCGCGTCGGCATCGACCTTTTTCATGACGCGCACGATCTTTTCGAGCTCGGCCATCAGCTCGGTGCGATTCTGCAGCCGTCCTGCGGTGTCCATCAAGAGAACGTCGGCGCCGCTTTCGCTAGCCTCCCGGATCGCGTCGAAGGCGAGCCCCGCCGCATCGGCGCCCTGCGGACGAGCCACGACGCTGGCGCCAATCCGGTCGCCCCAGATCTGCAATTGCTCGATGGCCGCCGCGCGGAACGTGTCACCCGCCGCCAGGACAACTTTCTTCCCCTCGCGGGCGAAATTGGTCGCGAGCTTGCCGATCGTTGTCGTCTTGCCAGATCCGTTGACGCCGACCACGAGGATCACAAACGGCTTTTTGCCGGGCATTATCGTGAGCGGCACGGCCACGGGCGTCAACACAGCCTCGATCTCGCGGGCGAGAACCTGTTTCACCTCCTGCGGGTCGATATCCTTGTCGAAGCGTCCCTTGCCCACGGCATCGCGGATGCGGGTTGCCATGACGACGCCGAGATCGGCCTGAATGAGGATGTCCTCAAGCTCGTCGAGCATGGCAGCATCGAGCTTGCGCTTGGTAAAGACGTCGGCAATGCCCTGCCCAATGGAGGCGGACGAGCGCGACAGTCCCGTGCGCAGGCGGTCCCACCAGGACAAGCGCGGCGCCTCAGGGACTGGCTCGACGGCGACAGTCACCGGCTCTGGAACCATAAGGACGTCCGGCGCTGCGGTTTCCGGAGCGGCTGGCTCGACGACGACCTCGGGCACGGCCTCTACGGGCGGCGACGGCGCGGGCTCACTCTGGGGCGAGACCTCGCCCCGGCCAAACAGGCGGCCGAAAAAGCCAGCCTTTGTTCCCTTCGTCTTTTCGCTGTCGTCGCTCGCCATATGGTCCCGGATATGTCAGTGGAGGCGCGGCCTGCGCCCCCGCGCGGGGCCCAAAGGTCCCGTCCGCCTCTCGCATAGCCTTTTCGCTGCGAGATCGGAAGGGGCAAGGCGCTTGGACAGAACGGCACAGCTGCGATGACACCCGAAGAGATCAACGCCCGTCTCCTCTATCG
>JAQGKN010000478.1 GCA_028290085.1 Hyphomicrobiales bacterium | reverse complement strand
ATGCCCTCACCCGCTTCCTCGGCGGCTCACCCCTGGCGGTTGCCGTCAGGCTGCTCGTCATCTCGCTGATCGTCGGCGCCCTGCTGATGTGGCTCGATATCCGGCCGGCCGACATCATTTACGGCGTCGAGCGTTTCTTCCTCCGCCTTTGGAACATGGGTTTCGAAGCTTTCCGTGACATTCTGCAATATGTCATCGCAGGTGCCGTCATCGTCGTGCCGGTCTGGCTCGTGATGCGTCTGTTCTCGGTGCGTGGCCGCTAGAAACCGGCTGCGAAATGAGCGGCGCGGGACCCGACGATCTGGTCGAGTGGCCGCCCGCTCTCTCTGAGCATCCGGGCCAATCCGCGATGGATTTCGCCGATGAGCCCCGGCCCCTCGAACACCAGCACGGAATAGATCTGCAACAGGCTCGCGCCCGCCTCGATCTTGGCAAATGCGGTCTCCGGCCCGTCGATGCCGCCCACGCCGATGAGCGGGAACTGCCCTTCGACGCGCAGATAGGCGGCTGCCAGCATCTTCGTGGACAGGCCGAAAAGCGGACGCCCTGAAAGGCCACCGCTTTGGCGCGCATCGGGGCTGCGAAGGGTCGGTGGACGCTCGAACGTGGTATTGACGACAATCATGCCATCGACCGCGCGCACACGGGCCACGCGCACCACGTCGTCGAGATCGCCCGCTGTGAGATCGGGCGCAATCTTCAGCAGCAACGGCTTGCGGCCATGTCTCGCCGTCATCGCATCGCGCGCTTCGACGACACGCGCCAGCAGATCGTCCAGCGCCGCCGCCTGTTGCAGATCGCGCAGGCCAGGCGTGTTGGGCGAGGAGATGTTGATGGTGAAATAGCTCGCGACATCGGCAAAAGCCTTGATGCCCGTGACGTAATCGCCCGAGCGGTCGCTCGAGTCCTTGTTGGCGCCGACATTGATGCCGATGATTCCGCCGCGATTGGCGCGTGCCGCCAGCCGCGCATGGGCGACCGCATGCCCCTCGCTGTTGAAGCCGAGGCGGTTAATGACGGCAAGATCCTCGGCCAAACGAAACACGCGCGGCTTTGGATTGCCGGGCTGTGGCAGCGGCGTGATCGTGCCGATTTCGACATGGCCAAAGCCCAGCCGCAAGAGCGCATCAGGCACCTCACCGCCCTTGTCGAAGCCAGGCGCCATGCCGAGCGGAGCGGGGAAATGCAGGCCAAACGCTTCCACCGCAAGGCTCGGATCGGGTGCTGCGGCGCGTGGTACCGGCAAAATTTTCAGCGCCTTGATCGTGGCGCCGTGTGCTTTCTCCGCGTCCATCGCGAACAGAAGCGGCCGTGCAAGGAGATTGACGAGACCGCTCATCGCAGGATGGCTCCAAAATCATGGGAATGCCCATTCCAGGGCAGGGGGTCGACGCTGCTGGTTTCTTCGACAAGCAGGGGACGGTAGAGATGGGGGAACAGGTCCCCGCCGCGCGAGGGCTCCCATTTCAGCTCGGCGCCCAGTCTCTTGGCATCGATCGACACGAGCACGAGATCGCTCTGCCCTGCAAAATGCTTGGCGGCGGTTTCCCGGGCTTGGTTGGCGGTCGAGAAATGGATGAAGCCGTCGGCGAGATCGACGGGCGCGCCGATGAAAACACCGGCTTTTTCCGCCTCCCGCCAAAGGCTGGCGGGGGCGATCTTGTAAATCACGGGCAAGGTGTCGTGGCTCCTCTATGGAAGAGAAGCTAGCCGGGAAGGGGCCTCCCGCACAAGGGCACAGGCGTTTTTCTCAATCGCCGCAGACCAGCTCACGCGTCGCCTTGGTCGTGCCGTTGGGTAGCCGCACCTTGTGGATGGCGTAAACGCAGTCCTCGTCGTCCGGGCCGAAGGCAGGAACCAGCTGCGTCGAACGGCTGATGGTCAGCGGGCGCATGGCCGGATTAGTGGAGGCATCCGGGTTCAGCGTGATTGCCGCTCCTGCCACACCGATGCCCAGCACCATAATTGCGAAAACCGTTGCTGCGACACAAAGGACGTCGCTCTTTCCGATCCTGCTGATGATGCTCGCCATGGCAGACCGCTCCCACGCAGATGCGCTGGCTAGGAAACGAAGTTCCCCGGCTAAGGTTTCCCGGTCGACACGATTTTGCCGAAATCGTGAAGAGCCGTTAACGAACTTGACCGCGGGCGCCGCACGGCGCTGATGAGGGCATGGCTCATTATTCACGTTCGTCCGGCGATATGTCCGCAGACCGCCGCTATGATTACGCCCGCCAATCGGCAGCCGAGGGCGATCATGCGGTCGCAGCCGATCTGCTGATGCAGGCGCTGGATATCATGCCCGGCTGGCCGGCGGCCTGGTTTGCGCTGGGCGATGCCCGCGAAATGTCGGGGGACCCGGCCGGGGCCATCGCAGCCTTCGAGCGCACCATGCAACTCGATCCGGAAGGATCTTTCGGGGCCAGCCTGCGCCTGGCGCGTCTGGGCGCCTGTGCATCGCCCGCCAGCCCGCCCGATGCCTTCATCCGCGATCTCTTCGATCAATATGCCGGCCGTTTCGAGCGCCATCTGGTCGAGGAACTCGCCTATCGCGGCCCGCGCATTCTGGCGGGCACGATTGACCGCGCCTGCGGGGTCACGGGACGCGCCAACGCCTTTGGTATCGCCATCGATCTGGGCTGTGGCACAGGCCTCGCCGCCCAGGAGCTCGGCGCCCGCTGCGGCGTGGTCGATGGGGTCGATCTCGCGCCGGGCATGGTGGCGCTAGCCCGCGCCACGGGCCTTTACCGCCGGGTGGAAGCCGCCGAAATGCGCGCTTTTTTGGAGGGCTACGATGAGGCGAGCGTGGATCTCGTGATCGCCGCCGACGTCTTCGTCTATCTCGGCGACCTCGAACCGCTCTTCATGCAAGTCGCCCGCGTGTTGCGCGGCGGCGGTCTCTTCGCCTTCACCGTGCAGAGCGCGCCGTCGGGCGAATACAATCTGGGGCCGGATCTTCGCTACACCCACTCGCCCGGCTATCTCCAGCGTTTGGCCAGCCGTCAGGGCTGGAACATAGCCGCCCGGGACGAGTCCTCGTTCCGGCAAGACCGCGGCATAGACGTACCGGGACTGGCGCTGGTGCTGGCGGCGCCCTAGTTTCAGGCTGTGCCGAAACGCAAAGAAGCCGCCGCGCCTCCCTCACTTCTGCCTCCCCTCTTCGCGGACTGGTTCGCGACACGCGGCTGGTCTCCGCGTGACCATCAATTGTCGCTGCTCGCCCGCGCGCAGGCAGGAGAAAGCGCGCTTCTCGTTGCGCCCACCGGCGCGGGCAAGACGCTGGCCGGATTTTTGCCGACGCTGGTCGAACTCGCAGCGATGGCAAGCGGCCCGCGCAATGCGCCGGGCCGGCCGGGCCTGCACACGCTCTACATTTCTCCGCTGAAGGCGCTGGCCGTCGATGTCGCGCGCAATCTCGAGATACCGGCGGCCGAGATGAGCCTGCGCCTGCGCATCGAAACGCGCACGGTCGACTCGTCTGCGTCCAAGCGCCAGCGTCAGCGGCGCGATCCGCCGCAGATCCTGCTGACGACGCACGAGCAATTGGCGCTGCTGCTGGCAAGCCCCGATTCTCTCACATTGTTCGCCACGCTCCGCCGCGTCGTGCTCGATGAGTTGCACGCCATAGTGACCTCCAAGCGCGGCGATCTGCTCTCGCTCGATTTGGCCCGCCTGCGCG
>JAQGKN010000457.1 GCA_028290085.1 Hyphomicrobiales bacterium | reverse complement strand
ACCGCGCAGGTCCGCTGGCGCCGTGTCGGCGACGAGCGTCGCCAGTGATCCTTGCGTGAAGCCCATGTGCAGGCCCCAGAGAATTGTGCCGAGTGCTGCGCCTTCGAGCCCGCTGGTAAGGGCCAGAACAGCATCGGCTGCGATCAGTAGCAGGAAACCAATCATCAAAATCGAGCGACGGTCGAACCTGTCTGACAGGGCGCCTGCTGGATAGGCGGCGAGTGCATAGACGACATTCATCACCACGAGCACGAGGGGCGCGAGCGCGATGGGCAG
This sequence comes from Hyphomicrobiales bacterium, assembly GCA_028290085.1. GTDB lineage: Bacteria > Pseudomonadota > Alphaproteobacteria > Rhizobiales > Beijerinckiaceae > Terripilifer. The sequence goes on along the minus strand of JAQGKN010000457.1, from coordinate 5,963 downwards.
GCCGATTTGCTGTGCGCGCAGGATCAGGAATGCCTCGCTGAAGCGTGCGAGCGTGAAAATCGTCGCGACCGCTACAACGCGCCAGAACGGCGCGCCGAAACGCTTCAGTTCGGCGACGTGCAATGGGAACCGGACGGCTGACATGCGCTTGGGGCGGACCGGCTCCGGCACTGCGAGGAGAAGCAGTGCAACACATAGAAATGCCGGCAGAACGGCCACCCAGAAGACAGTCTGGAAATGATTGGCCGTCAGCCACATCAAGCCCATGGCCAGGGCAGGGCCTATAACCGCGCCGATCGTGTCGAGCGACTGGCGCAGCCCGAAGCTCGCGCCGCGCACATGTTCGGGCGCGAGATCTGCCACCAGCGCGTCACGGGGTGCGTCCCTGATGCCCTTGCCGACGCGGTCGATGAAACGCGCTGCCACCAGCCAGTCGACCGTGGAGGCGAACGGGAAGATCGTCTTGGTCAGGGCTGACAATCCGTAGCCCAAGGCAGCGAGAAGCTTCCGCTTGCCGATCCAGTCGGACAGCGCGCCGGAGAAGATTTTCACAATGGATGCGGTCGATTCCGCAATGCCTTCGATCAGGCCGACCGTCGCCACGGATGTGCCTAGTACAGTGACGAGATAGATAGGGAGCAAAGCGTGGATCATCTCCGATGAGATATCCATGAGCATCGACACGAAGCCCAGCACCCAGATGGCTGACGGGATGTAGCGCAGGCGTTCGCGCCACGCCGGGGTGCTCACATGCTTGCTCCAATTAGTACGACATCAGCACTGGTACCGGCGGGTTCGCGATCATCGTGCTTGTGACGCCGCCAAGTACGAACTGCCGCAGGCGGTTGTGTGCATATGCGCCCATCACGATCATGCTGGCGCGAATGTTTCGGGCGTGATCGCTGAGGGTTGTACCAACATCGTCATCCTGTGCGGGAATCATGGTGATGCTGACAGAGCGGCAATAACGAGAGATATGGCGCGCGATGTCGGCGCCCTCGATGTGCTTGCTGGAATTGCTGTCGCCGCTGATCGAAACAATTTCGACGTGGCCCGCTTGTTGCAGCAATGGAAGTGCATCGCCAATGGCGCGTGCGGATTTTGCAGAGCCGTCCCAGGAGACGATGATGGTCTCCAGACTCGCTGGCTTGGCCCAATCGACGGGCACTATGATGACTGGACGCCCTGAACCGAAAAGCACATTCTTCACAATGTCCTGCATCAGCGACAAGGCTTCGTCGCTCGGTTGCAGGATAGCGACGTCCGCGACGCGAGCCAGTTTCACAAACTGTGTTGATACGTCGGTATATTCGTCATGCACAACTTCGACCGAGGCGAGAACGCCCGCAGTTCGCGCACGCGCCAACAGGCCCTCGCCGAATGCTTTCGCATGATCGTGCCGCTCCCGATTGGCTGCTGCGATCAGGTTGCTCGCCTCGCGCAGAATCCTGGCTGCCGGGACATTGAATTTGCATGAGCCGACGCCGATTTCCAGATGCGCGTTGCCGAGTGCCGCGAGTTCCAACGCGTAAGCCGTCAAGGTCTCAGCCGGCGCACATTTTTCGATGTGTGCATCGAAAAGGGGACCGACGAAGATGCTCCGGTAGGACATGTGCCTGCTCCGTTTCGCGCGGTTATTGTAACTTCATAACATGTTCGTCCTGCACTCGGGATGATCGAGGTCAAGGACTGTGGCACCGTTCCAGCCTCTTTTGATTCCGGCGCCTGCTTGCTTCAATCCGGGAAATCTCCAATGCATCCGCTCCACCGCGAAAACCACCTCATTGCCCGCATCGGATGGCTTCGGGCAGCGGTTCTCGGCGCCAATGACGGCATTATATCGACTGCCAGCTTGATGGTCGGCGTGGCCGCAGCCTCGACGTCTTCGAGCGAGGCACTTGTGGCTGGCGCCGCTGGGTTGGTTGCTGGTGCCATGTCGATGGCGGCAGGCGAATATGTCTCCGTCAGTTCGCAAGCCGACACCGAGGAGGCAGATCAGGCGCGCGAGCGCGTCGAACTTGCAACACAGCCGGAATCCGAATTGGCGGAACTCACGCAGATCTATGTCGCGCGAGGGCTCGACTTCGAAATTGCCCTCAAAGTCGCCGAGCAGATGACGGCGAAAAATTCGTTCGAGGCGCATTCGCGTGACGAACTGGGACTTGCCGCGCATGTGGTCGCGCGGCCGGTGCAGGCGGCCCTGACGTCGGCCGCGACGTTCAGTATCGGCGCGGCCCTGCCATTGCTGATCGCGGTGTTTGCTCCCGCTGGCTGGATCGCCTGGAGTATTTCGGCTGGCTCGCTGGTCTGCCTTTCCGCGCTGGGCGCACTGGGTGCGCGCGTCGGGGGCGCCGCGATCCTCAGGCCGACCATCCGCGTCACCTTCTGGGGCGCGTTTGCCATGGCGGCGACGGCCGCCATCGGTGCGTTGGTAGGGCACGCGGTTTAGGCATTGCTGCAGGCTTGTCCTAAAATCGGGACGGATTGCCTACGTCGTGAACAAACTGCCTCATGCCGTTGGGCGCTGATCCGGTTTATTTTTGGGACGGCCACATTGACATCAAGCTTCAACCGCTCAAGGCTATCGGGCTTGGCGGATGGGGAAAAGCACATGCATATGAGCATCAAGGCGCAGCGTTTGGCCGGTCTCGTCGTCGGGTCTGCGCTGGCAGCGTTCGGCGCCACGATTTCGGCGCAGGCCCAGACGGGCGCGGAGTTTTACCGCGGCAAGACTGTCAGCATCGTCGTCGGCTATGCGCCGGGTGGCGGCTACGACATTTATTCGCGCCTTCTGTCGCGCCATTTGAGCGCGCATATCCCCGGCAAGCCGACGGTCATCGTCCAGAATATGCCGGGTGCGGCGGGCGTGGTTGCTTCCAACTATGTCTATTCGGTCGCCCCCAAGGACGGCACGGTGATCGCAGCCGTCGACCAGAACATTCCGATGTTCAACCTGCTCGGTGGCAAGGGCGTGCAATACGACATCTCGAAAGTCGCGTGGCTCGGCACCATGGCCTCGTCGAATGGGGTTGCCATGTCGTGGCACACGACCGGCGTCAACACGCTCGGCGACGTCAAAGCGCATGAGGTGTCCATCGGCACGACCGGCAGTAACGACGATGCCTATGTTTATGCAAAGGCGCTGAACACACTTGTGGGCACGCAGTTCAGGATCATCCAGGGTTATAGCGGGACGAGCAGCGTCAATATCGCCATGGAAAACGGCGAGGTGCAGGCCATGGGCCGCTCGAGCTATTACGGCTTCGCAAGCCAGCGGCCCGATTGGCTGCGTGACAAGAAGGTGACGATCCTCGTCCAGATCGGTCTGCAGAAGCAGCCGGAACTGGGCGACATTCCTCTGTTCATCGATCTCGTGCCCGGTGTGGAGGAAAAGCAGATTGCGAGCCTTGTCAGCATGCCGACGTCCATCGGTTACAGCCATTGGCTGTCGCCTGATGTCCCCGCCGAGCGCGCACGGATCCTCGAGGCCGCCTATGCGGAGACGCTGAGCGATCCGGAACTGCTCGCGGAGGCCAAGCAGCAGGGCATCGAGATCCGGCCGAGGACGGCGGCGCAGATCCGCGAGCTCGTCAAGGCCGCGGCAGATACGCCCGCGCAGGTGCGGGCGAAGGCAGCGGCCATTCTGGGCTGGAACTGAGGACTGCGGGCGGCGGGCTTTATACCCGCCGTTCCGGGCTGTGCAGCTTGGCTTTTTGAGGTAAAGGGGGCTGGAGCTTATTTAGCCATTCCAGCCCGAAAGTGCCCTCAACCATGCCAACTTGCGCTCGAGCTAGGCAATTTGTCGCCGCGGCTCTTCTTGTCATGCTCAGCAGCCGGGCAGCTTCCGCCGCCGAAGGACCTGCGTTCAACGGTGCCGACACGGCCTGGATACTCGCTGCTTCAGCGCTTGTTCTGTTCATGACGCTGCCGGGCCTCGCCATGTTCTATGGTGGTCTTGTGCGGTCGAAGAACGTGCTTTCGGTGATGATGCATTGCGTCGTCATCGCCTGCCTGTCGTCCGTTCTCTGGCTGGTTGTGGGCTATAGCCTCGCATTTTCCGGTGGCAATGCCCTCTCCGGTGGGCTGACGAAAATCTTCCTGCATTCGGTCGGGCGCGACTCCCTCGTCGGCACGTTGCCGGAAAGCGTGTTCTTCATGTTCCAGATGGCCTTCGCGGTCATCACGCCGGCGCTGATGATCGGCGCCTATCCAGAGCGCATGCGCTTTGGACCCGTCGTGATCTTCAGCGGCCTTTGGCTCCTCGTGGTCTACTCGCCGATCACGCATTGGGTCTGGGGCGGCGGCTGGTTGATGGATCGCGGCATCATGGCTTTTGCTGGTGGCCTTGTGGTCCATGCGACCGCAGGAACCTCCGCACTCGTCGCCGCAGCCATGCTCGGGCCACGCGACGGATTTCCGAAGGACCTGCGTCCGCCCCACAATCCCGGCATGACGATGATTGGCGCGGGGATGCTCTGGGTCGGCTGGTATGGCTTCAATGGCGGCAGCGCGCTGGCCGCCAATGGGGAGGCGGGCATGGCCATTCTGGTCACGCATATGTCCGCCTCTGTCGCGGGACTGTGCTGGATGCTGCTCGAATGGGTGCGCTTCGGGCGTCCGAGCATGATCGGCAGTGTCACGGGCGTCGTCGCAGGCTTGGCGACTGTCACCCCGGCCTCGGGCTACATCGGCCCTGAAGGTGCTATCGTGCTTGGCGTCTCCGGCAGTCTCGTGTGTTTCTTCGCGGTCGATTTCGTGAAGCACCGTCTCATGATCGACGATTCACTCGATGTCTTCGCGGTGCATGGGCTCGGCGGTATTCTGGGCACGTTGCTGGTTGCCGTTCTCGCGCATCCCTCGTTGCATGGTGTCGGTTATGGCGCCACGGGCAGCGTGTCCTCGCAATTCATGACGCAGGTGCTCGGCGTTATTGCCGTCATGGCCTGGTCAGCTATCGCCACGGCGATCATCATTGGCGCCCTGCGCATGACGATGGGGCTGCGCGCGACGCCGGATGAAATCGACGAGGGGCTCGACCTCACCTATCATGGTGAGCGCGGCTACACGCTGTAGCGAGCACGTCTGCAGCGCGCCCGCATGTCTTCCGCTCCGGCCATTCTGGGTTCGAGCGGGAAAAGGAGCGCGCTGTTGCTCACGATGGACATGGAGCGCCTGCTGCGGCGGGCGCTGATCCTCATCGCGCTCGTCGCGCTGGCTGGCGGCCTCACTGCGTGGTGGAACGGGCAGGGCGAGGCTGCAACCTGGATCTGGGGCCTCGGGATTCTGCCCGTGGCGGCGGCTCTGCTGTCCTCGATGGTCCGGGATTACCTGGCCGGGCGCGTCGGGGTCGATGCCATCGCCTTTCTTTCGATGTCGGCTGCTCTCGTGCTGGGCCAGACGCTGGCGGGTGTCGTGGTCGCTGTGATGTATGCGGGCGGCAACGTGCTCGAGGATTTCGCGGTGACGCGTGCCGAGCGTGACTTGCGTGCTCTGGTCGACCGGGCGCCCAGGGTCGCGCATCGGCATAACGCGGGCGTTGTTGAAGATGTCGGCATCGACCAGGTCCCAGGGGGAGTCATGCTTGTGGTGCGGGCGGGCGAAGTCATTCCCGTGGACGGCCAGATTACCAGCCCAGGTGCCATGCTCGACGAATCCGCGCTGACGGGCGAGCCCATTCCCGTTGCGCGCCGCAAGGGCGAACCGGCGCTGAGCGGCACTCTCAACGCGGGCGAGACATTCGAAATGCGCGCCTCCGCGACTGCTGGAGCGAGCACCTACGCGAAGATCGTGCGTCTCGTGACCGCCGCGCAAACGGCCAAGGCGCCCTTCATCCGCATGGCCGACCGATACGCGCTTCTGCTGCTGCCGCTCACCTTGATGATGGCCGGTGCCGCGTGGTTCTTCTCCGGCGATCCCATCCGTGCGCTAGCCGTGCTGGTGGCTGCCACGCCGTGCCCGTTGAT
>JAQGKN010000423.1 GCA_028290085.1 Hyphomicrobiales bacterium | reverse complement strand
TTTACACCTCTGCCGATTCTGTCTTGCAGATCGCCGCGCATGAGGAAAGTTTCGGGCGCGAGCGGCTCTACGAACTCTGCCGCGTCGCGCGCCGCCTCTGCGACCCCCTGCGTATCGGGCGTGTCATCGCGCGGCCGTTTATCGGGCATTCGCCATCGACGTTCCAGAGAACGCAGTACCGCAGGGACTTTTCGATTCCGCCGCCCAGCGGCACTGTGCTCGATCGCGCCGCCGAGGCCGATCGCGCCATCGTCACGGTCGGCAAGATCGGTGACATTTTCGCGCATCGCAACACGGGCACGGAGATCAAGGGCCGCGACGACATGGATCTGTTCGACAAGACGCTCGAACAGATCGGCGCCCTGCCCGACGGTGGTTTACTGTTTGCCAACTTCGTGGATCTCGATACGGATTTTGGCCATCGCCGCAATGTCGCTGGTTATGCCGCGGGGCTCGAGGTCTTCGATGTGCGCATCGGCGAATTGCTGCCGCTGTTGCGGACGGGCGATCTCTGCATTCTCACCGCCGATCACGGCAATGACCCGACTTGGCGCGGCACCGATCACACGCGGGAGCATGTGCCCGTGCTGGCATTCGGGCCCGGCGTCGCACCAGGGCCGCTCGGGGGGCGCAAGACCTTTGCCGACATCGGCGCCAGCGTCGCGCGGCATCTGAACATAGCAGCACCGCGCTCGGGCAAAGCCTGGCAGGACGATCAATAGCCGATGGCAGCCGTCCCGCGCTGGCGTGTATCGGCCGCGCCATAGAGCGTGCCGCCGATGCGCTGGATCGTCTGCGCGGACCCCATGCTGCGTTGGAGGCGCACGCGGTGCCCCTTGGCTTCGAGAAGGCGGATCGTGTCTATGGACAGACCGCGTTCCACGCGCAGTTCGTCAGGGTGCAATTGGTCGTGCACGCGCACGGCCTCGCTGGCCTCGGCCGCGTTCATGCCGTGATCAACGATGTTCAGAACGATCTGCAGCACGGTGGTGATGATGCGCGAACCGCCCGGCGATCCCGTCACGATTTCGAGTTCGCCGTTCTTGAACACCATTGTCGGGCTCATTGACGAGAGCGGGCGCTTGCGCGGCCCCGGGGCGTTGGCGTCGCCACCCAGCAGGCCAAATGCGTTGGGCGCGCCCCTGGTCGCGGCGAAATCGTCGAGCTCGTTGTTGAGGAGAATGCCGGTGCCTTCTGCCACAAGGCCGAGGCCATAGGAGAAGTTGAGCGTGTAGGTGTTGGCGACCGCATTGCCTTGCGCGTCCACCACGGAAAAATGCGTCGTCTGGTCGCTCTCGTAAGGCAAGGGCATGCCAGGCGCGATCTCGTCGGCCGGTGTTGCGCGGTCCACTGAAATGGTCTTGCGCAGCTCTGCCGCATAAGCTTTCGAGGTGAGGCCGGCGACGGGCACATGCACGAAGTCCGGGTCTCCCAGATAGATTTCGCGGTCGGCATAAGCGCGCTTCATCGCCTCCGCCATCAAGTGAATGGTGGCGGCTGAATTCTGGCCGAGATCGGCCAGCGGAAAGCCCTCGAGGATGTTGAGGATCTCGATGATGTGGACGCCGCCAGAGGATGGTGGCGGCATGGAGACGACCTCGTGGCCGCGATAGGTGCCATGAACGACCGCGCGCTCGATCGCGCGGTAGTCGGCAAGATCCTGCACGCTCATGCTGCCGCCCTGGCCGCGCACAGCGGCTGCGATCTTCTCCGCTGTCTCGCCTTTGTAGAAGCCTACTGCGCCGTCGCGTGCGACGCGTTCCAGCGAGGCCGCGAGATCGCGCTGGATCAAAAGCTCACCCGCGCGCAACGGCTTTTTGTCTGCGCCGCTGAAGATGGCACGGCTCGCGGGATAGCGCATGATGCGCGCGCCCACTTCCGTCAGCGAAAAGGCGAGATCGGGCTCTACCTCGATGCCCTCGCGCGCCATGCGGATCGCGGGTGCGGCGAGATCGGCCAAGGTGAACTTTCCGGATCCGTATTTTTCATGCGCAAGCGCGAGGCCCGCGACCGTTCCGGGTACGCCGACGCCCGCGCCGCTTCCCTGCGATTTCTCGGGCACAAAAGTGCCCTTGCCATCCAGAAACATGTCGCGCGTCGCGCCAGCCGGCGCGGTCTCGCGGTAGTCGATAGCGATGGTCTTTTTCTCACGGGCGAGATGGACGAGCATGAAGCCGCCGCCGCCCAGATTTCCCGCGCGAGGCAAGGTCACGGCCAGCGCGAAGCCCGTGGCCACGGCGGCATCGACCGCGTTGCCTCCGCGCTTCAGAATATCCACGCCGACGCGCGAGGCCTGTGCCTCCTGGCTAACCACCATGCCGTGGCTAGCCACAACGGGGAGGATGCGCGCGTAATCGGCGACGATGGGCGCAGGCGTCGGCAGCACATCAGCGCAAGCTTGCGCGCCCGGCAAAACGAGGCACAGAGCGAAGAAAGCAAACCTCAATTGCCCCACCTGTTGCGCCAGAGTATTTCGCCGATGAGGCAAGAGATGCGCGGCGTTCGCGTGGCGATGCGGGTCACAAGGGGCCTTTCAGGCGGTTGCGGCAGAGACGCGATTTCGCGCACCAGCTTCGTGCGCGTGGCATCGACAAAGCTGCGCAAATCGCGGATGGGCACCATAAACGCATCGAAGCCGCCTATCACGCAATCCTCATAATAGAGGTCGAGCTCCTTGATGTCGGCTGGGCTGATGTAGGGGCGTATGCCCACCAACGGCAGCCCATTGATCGTGATGCCGCTCGCGAGCGCCTCGTCACGCGCTTCGTTGGCCGGACGCCCGCTATTGTTAGGTCCATCGCCAGAAACGTCGATGACCTGGCGCGCGCTGTCGAAGCCATTGCCCTCGAAGAGCTTTGCGGCGCCGTCGATGGCGCCCGATATGGAGGTGCGTTGCGCGCGGCGATAGGGCGCTGTTGCGAGTTTGTCAGCCAGCGCGCTGGCGCTTGCCGGGCTGTCCACCAGCGTCCAGCCGATCAGCGTCTCCTGATCGTATTCGGCGGCCCATTGCATATAAGCGATGGCGACGCGGCCGGTGGGGCCCGATTTCAACGCGCTCAAGAATTGCTCGGAGCGCAGCGCCTCGACATAGCCGTTGCGCTGCAGGCGCTGCTCCTCGGTGTCCATGGAATAGGAGATATCGACCGCCAGCACGACTTCGGCGTCGACCTCGGTCGACCCGCCGCGCGCCAAGGCGGGCGCCGGAAGCAGGCACATCAACAGCCAAGCTATGAGCTTCACGCGCGGGGGAGACGCCATTGCTCGCTCCTTCGGACGGAGAGCCGAATAGTGTGGCACGGCTGAT
>JAQGKN010000400.1 GCA_028290085.1 Hyphomicrobiales bacterium | reverse complement strand
CACGTTGTTCGATCAAGCAACGAGTTTCATCCGACCGCAGCTCGCGTCTGTGCAGGGCGCGTCCATTCCACTCCCCTATGGCGGTAAGGTGCGGCAAGTGCAGGCTGACCTCAATCAACAGGCGCTGCACAACTTCGGCATATCTGCGAACGACGTGATCAGCGCGCTATCAGTTCAGAACCTGACGACGCCCGCCGGCACCGAGAAGATCGGGACCTTTGAGTACAAAATCAACTTGAACAACTCTCCCGAGAGCATCGAGGCATTCAATGACCTGCCCGTCAAAACCGTGAATGGCGCAGTCGTGTATATGCGGGATGTCGCCTACGTTCATGACGGAAGCCCGCCGCAAACGAATGTCGTTCAAGTAGGCGGGGCAAGCGCGGTGCTGCTGTCGATCGTGAAGTCCGGCGCCGCGTCAACCTTGTCCATCATCTCGGGAATCAAACAGCTTCTCCCCAGCGTCAAGCAAACGCTCCCAGCTGGTCTGAACCTTACCACGGTTGGCGACCAATCGATGTTCGTCATGAGCGCCGTGACCAGTGTTGTGCGTGAAGGGGTGATCGCTGCCGCGCTAACGGGGCTGATGATCTTGCTCTTTCTTGGAAGCTGGCGCTCGACCTTGATCATCACCGTCTCCATCCCACTGGCGATCCTAGCGTCGATCGCGGCACTGTCCGCCCTCGGCGAGACGATCAACGTGATGACCTTGGGCGGTCTTGCGCTCGCCGTCGGCATTCTCGTTGATGATGCGACGGTGACGATTGAAAACATCAATATGCACGTGGAGCATGGAAGCGCTGTTGAGACGGCAATTCTCGACGGCGCGCGCCAGATCGTCGTGCCCGCGACCGTGTCGCTGCTATGCATCTGCATCGCGTTCGTGCCGATGTTCGGGTTGGGCGGGGTCGCCGGCTACCTGTTCCGGCCCCTGGCAGAGGCCGTCCTATTCGCACTCATGGCCTCATACGTTTTGTCGCGAACCCTCGTCCCGACGATGGCGAATCACCTTCTGCGCCCGCACCCGCATGCAGATGACGGCGCCGCGGAGGAACGCCGTCCAAATCCGCTCGTTCCCCTCCAGAAAGGATTTGAGCGTGGCTTCGATTCAGTCGCGGCCGGCTACCGGGGCGTGCTCACCCTTATGTCCCAGCGGCGCGGCTGGGTCGCCCTGGGCTTTCTTAGCGTCACCGCGCTGTCCTTTGGCCTGACGCCGTTTCTTGGCCAGGACTTCTTCCCCGCGATCGACGGTGGCCAGATAAAGCTTCACCTTCGTGCCCCGACGGGCACACGCATCGAAGAGACGACGAAGCTCGCCGACCGTGTGGGGCAGGCGATCGGAAACATCATTCCAGCTCAAGATCTCGGCGGTGTGGTCGACAACATCGGCTTGAGTGTCAGCGGCATCAACATGGCCTATAACAATTCCGGAACGATCGGTGTCGGTGACGCCGACGTTCTCATCACCCTCAAAGACGGTCACCGCCCGACCGATCTATACGTCAAGACCATGCGCGAAGCGTTGCCGCGCATGTTCCCGGGCGTCGCCTTCGCCTTTCTGCCGGCCGACATCGTCAGTCAGATTCTCAACTTCGGCACACCCGCCCCCATCGATCTGCAAATCATCGGCGGCGACCAGCAGGCGAGCCGAACATATGCGGACCACCTGCTCGCGCGGATCAAGCGCATCCCTGGTGTCGCGGATGCCCGCATCCAGCAGGCGTTTCAACAACCCACGCTGAACGTGAGCGTCGATCGGTCACTCGCAGGGCTCGTCGGCCTGAGCGAGAAGGACGCCGCGACGGCTCTGCTGACAACCTTGTCTGGCAGCGCCCAGACTTCGCCGACCTATTGGCTGGACCCGAAGACCGGCGTCTCCTATAGCGTCTCCGTTCAGACCCCAACCCGCGACATCGATACGATCGCAGCGCTTCGCAACCTGCCATTAACGACCGCCGGCGCCTCCGGAACGCAGCTGCTCGGTGGCCTTGCCACCATTCAACGCACGCTGAGCAATGCGGTCGTGTCGCATTACAACGTGCGACCCGTGATCGACATCTATGCGACGCCGCAGGGCCGCGACCTGGGCGCCGTCGCGTCCGACATCAGGAACGTTCTGCACGCCACAGCGCAGGACCTGCCCAAAGGAGCCAGCATCGAGATGCGAGGCCAGGTCGCGACGATGGGGAGCGCCTACCAACAGCTCTTTATCGGCCTAGCGCTCGCCATCGTCCTCATCTATCTCCTGATCGTCGTCACGTTCCAGTCCTGGCTTGACCCGCTCATCATCGTGTCGGCGCTGCCGACGGCGCTCGCGGGGATCGTCTGGATGCTGTTCGCAACAGGCACGACCCTGTCGGTTCCGGCACTCACCGGCGCAATCATGTGCATGGGCGTTGCCACGGCGAATTCCATCCTGGTCATTTCCTTCGCCCGAGCCCGACTGGAAACCGGCGTCGATGCCGTGACGGCGGCGATTGAGGCGGGCGCAGGCCGTTTCCGCCCTGTGCTGATGACGGCGCTCGCCATGGTGATCGGCATGCTGCCAATGGCGATCGAACCCGGACAAAATGCGCCCTTAGGGCGGGCGGTCATCGGCGGTCTCATTTTCGCGACCTGTGCCACGTTGCTATTGGTGCCGACCATGTTCGCCATAGTGCACCGGAAACAACGGCACGATCGGGAGCCGCAAATGGATGTGCCCCCGCAGACGTCCACTCTCATTTGAAGCCGATGGAGGTAGCATTGGACAAGGATCACGCCAGAACGCCGAGCCGCCGA
>JAQGKN010000358.1 GCA_028290085.1 Hyphomicrobiales bacterium | reverse complement strand
GGCAGGGCGTGTAATGCCCGCAGGATTCGGCGGCGAAAAACGCCATCAGATTGTGCGCGACGTGCTTCAGATCGTCCGCCTGCGACAGCACGACGATGGCGGCCGAGCCTATGAAGCAGCCGTGTTCTTCCAGCGTCCCGAAATCGAGCGGCTGGTCAGCGAGCCGCGCCGGGAGAATGCCGCCCGAAGCGCCACCCGGCAGATAGGCGCGCAGCTCGTGGCCTTCCGCCATGCCGCCGCAATGCTCGTCGATGAGTTCGCGCAATGTGGTGCCCGCAGGTGCGCATTTCATTCCGGGAAATCGCACGCGGCCTGAAACCGAATAGCTGCGCGGCCCCGTGCTGCCATGACGTCCCTGCGCGCACCACCAGTCTGGGCCCTTCTCCACGATGTCGCGAATCCAGAATAGAGTCTCGACGTTGTTGGTGAGCGTCGGGCGCCCGAAGAGTCCGGCCTGGTAGGGCAGCGGAGGGCGCTGGCGCGGCAGCCCGCGCTTGCCCTCTAAAGATTCGATGAGCGCGGATTCCTCCCCGCAAATATAGGCACCCGCGCCACGACGCAGGTGAATGCGCGGCCAATGCGCAGGGAGCTTCGCGATCTCGCGGGTGAGCGTCGCGCGAAGCCCAGCATATTCGTCGCGCAGGTAGAAAAAGATTTCATCCGCACCAACGATGGTGGCGCCGATCAGCGCGCCCTCGAGACAGCGATGAGGATCGTTTTCAAGATGGACACGATCCTTGAACGTGCCTGGCTCGCCCTCGTCCGCATTGACGATCATCAGCGCCGTTGTCGGCATGTCGCGCACAGCGCGCCATTTGCGCGCCGCCGGAAAACCCGCGCCGCCGAGGCCTTTCAGGCCCGACAGGTCGATGGCTTCGAGAAGATCTTCGGGCTCGGCTTCACCGCCAAGCAAAGCCTCGAACAATCGATAGCCGCCCGATGCGCGATAGGCCGCGTAATCGACCCGGCAGATTTCCTGAGCGGCAGTTTCTCCCTGTGCGACAGCACAAGATACATCGCGCGCCTCGGCATGAGGCAGCACATTCTGCCCGACGACGACAGCGGGCGCCCGGTCGCATTGGCCGATGCAGGGCGCGTGCACCACACGCACACTCGCATCGCTTTGCGCCTCGATCTCTGCGCGAAGATGCTCCGCCCCCGCGAGCTGACACGCAATGCCGTCGCAGACGCGCACGGTCAGTGCCGGCACAGGCGCATCGCCCTCTTTCACCACGTCGAAATGCGCGTAAAAGGTCGCGACCTCGTACACCTCGGCAAGGCTGAGACGCAGTTCGACTGCCAGCGCCGCCAGATGAGCGGCGGAGATCTGCCGGTATTCGTCCTGGATCACATGGAGATATTCGACGAGCAGATCGCGGTTGCGCGGCCGCGTGCCCAGCAGGGCGGCAACCTCGGCTTCAGCCTGTGGATCGGGCGCACGTCCCTTCGGCTGGAAGCGGCCTTTGCCGCCACGCCCGGGGTGGGGCGGTCTCCCGATCTTTTCTGTCTGGTTCATGTGCTCGACTGCCCTGCAGCCCGGCATCCTAGACCGGGCTCGCGTGGGGTCAATCGAGCACTGCGTGCGACGTGTCCACCTTGCCGCCGGTCTGCGGTTTGCGCATCAGCAGCAGGAGAAAGGCTGTGGGCAGGCAGACCCAGAACATCATCTTGAAGTCGTCGATGTAGCCGATGTTCATGGCTTGGCGCGTAATCTCCCCGTTCAGCGCGGCGAGGCCACCCGGCGCTCCGCTGTTCCAGACGAGGAAGGCACCGCCCGCGTGCAGCATGCGGTTGAAGGGCGTGACCGCCTCGGCAATCTGCGCATGCATGATTTGCGTGTTCTGCGCGAGCATGAACGAGGCCACGGAAATGCCGATGGCGCTGCCGACGTTGCGCACGAGGCTGAACAGAGCCGTACCATCCGTCCGCAACTCCGGCGGCAAGGTTGCGAAGGCAATCACCTGCAACGGAATGAACACGAAGCCGAGCCCGAAGCCTTGCAGCATGGTGACCTGGATCAGGGTGGAGGCCGAGACATCGGGCGTCCACGACGTCATGGCGTAGAGAGATGCCGCCAGCGCCGCGATGCCAAACAACATGAGCAGGCGCGGGTCCACCCTGTTGCTCAACCGCCCGGCGATGAGCATGGCGATCATGGTACCCACGCCGCGTGGCGCCATCAGGAGTCCGGCCTGTCTCACCGGGTATCCAGCCAGCGTTTGCAGGTAGGGCGCCAGCAACGCGGAGCTCGCGAGCAGCACCATGCCGATGGCAAACATCACCAGAAAGCCCGCCGAGAAATTCACGTCGCGGAAAATTCTCGGCGTGATGAAGGGTTTTTCCGCGAGCTTCACATGCACGAGGAACAGGTAAAGCCCGAGCACGCACAGCACGGTTTCCGTCATGATCTCGGCGGAGGAAAACCAGTCGAGCTGTTCGCCGCGGTCGAGCATCAATTGCAACGCGCCGATGCCCAGACTCAGCGCGGCGAAGCCCGTCCAGTCGAAGGAGAGCTTGGAATCGCGCTTGGTGTCGTCGAGGAAGAGGACGATGCCCGCGATCGACAGGATGCCGAAGGGCAGGTTGATGAAGAACACCCAGCGCCAGTCGTAAACGTCCGTCAGATAGCCGCCGAGCGTCGGGCCCAGAATCGGCCCGACCATCACGCCCATGCCCCACATGGCCATGGCCGAGCCGCGCTGCTCGATGGGGTAAAGGTCGAGCATGATAGCCTGCGACAGTGGCACCAGCGCCGCGCCGAACACGCCCTGCATGAGACGGAAAATCACCATCTGCGTCAGATTCTGCGCGACACCGCACAGCATGGACGCGACGGTGAAGCCTGCGAGACAGACGATGATGAAGTTGCGTCGGCCAAAGCGCGCGGAAATCCAGCCCACCGGCGCAGTCATGATCGCTGCGGCCACGATGTAGGAAGTCAGCACCCACGTCACCTGGTCGCTCGTCGTCGACAGCGAGCCCTGCATATAGGGCAGCGCGACATTGGCGATGGTCGAGTCGAGCGCCTGCATCAGTGTCGCCACCATCGCGCAGACCGTCAGGATCGCGCGATGGTTGGGAACGGCTGCTGACGCCGCGTCAGCTGTGATGCTTGTCATCAGCCTTTACCTGCTTTGCTTGCCCGGGTGCAGGAACCTGCGTGCTCCACAGGTCCGACAGCTTGCGTTCATGGCTCGTGTCGACATCGACATTGGCGCTCATGCCCGACCGCAGCACGGGACTATCGGTCTGATTGTCGATGCTCACGCGCACTGGCACGCGCTGGACCACTTTCACCCAGTTGCCGCTCGCATTCTGCGCGGGCAGAATCGAAAATTCGCCACCCGTGGCCGGATAGATCGTGCCGACATGGCCGTGCCACACGCGGCCCGGATAGGCATCCACGGTCACTTCGACGGGGTCACCGACCTTGGTGTAATTCAGGTCGGTTTCCTTGAGATTGGCATCGACCCACACATCCT
>JAQGKN010000347.1 GCA_028290085.1 Hyphomicrobiales bacterium | reverse complement strand
CGGCATTGCCTGTGAGCGGAATGCTCATGTCCTTGTGCATTTTGTCGTTGACCTTGGCAAAGGCCTCCGACGACGGTGACTGCGCGGGCATGCTGCCGTGCATCTCATGGTTCATGCTCTGCGCCTGCGCCACGCCCATGCCAAGCGCCGCGAGGGTGAACGTGCCGATGATGAAGCCTGCTTTTTTCATGTCGATGTTCCCTTGTTGAACGATTTTAAAAGTGGGCGCCGTCATTGCGAGGAGCCAAGCGACGCGGCAATCCAGAAGCCGCAAGATCGTACTGAATTGCTTCGCTCCGCTCGCAAAGACGGCAACCCGCGCGCGCTTCAATCCAGCGTCGTCGCGCGCAGCCGAAGCGCATTTGAAATGACGCTGATGGACGACATGGCCATGGCGGCGGCGGCGATGATGGGCGACAGCAGCAACCCGAACATCGGATAGAGAACGCCCGCAGCGATAGGCACGCCCGCCGCGTTGTAGATGAAGGCGAAGAACAGGTTCTGCCGGATGTTGCCCATGGTCGCCTCCGACAGCCGCCGCGCGCGCAAGATCCCCTGAAGATCGCCTTGCAGCAACGTGACTCCCGCGCTTTCAATGGCGACATCCGTGCCCGTGCCCATGGCGATGCCGACATCTGCGGCCGCGAGCGCCGGTGCGTCGTTCACGCCGTCACCCGCCATGGCAACGATGCGGCCTTCACGACGCAGGCGCTCGACGACCTCCCGCTTGGCGTCGGGCAGGATTTCCGCTTCCACTTCGGTGATGCCGAGGCGCTTGGCCACGGCTTCCGCCGTCGTTCGGTTGTCGCCGGTCAGCATGACGATGCGAATGCCCTGCGCTTTCAACTCCCGGAGCGCCCCTTCCGTCGTGGCCTTGATCGGGTCCGAGATGGCGATCAGCCCGGCGGCCCGTCCGTCGATGCTCACGAACACAGCCGTCGCGCCCTCGCGGCGCAGCTCTTCGGCTTGTGCCTCGAGATCCTGCGTTGCGACCGACAGCTGCGCGAAGAACCGCGCATTGCCGATGGCCAGCGCCTTCCCGTCCACCTTGCCGGTGACACCCATGCCCACAGGCGAGTCGAAGTCCGTCGTCGCCGAGAGCGTGAGCCCACGTGCCGCTGCCGCGTGAACGATGGCATCGGCCAGCGGATGCTCGCTGCCGCGCTCCAGACTGGCCGCGAGCCACAGCAACTCGTCTTCAGTGACGCCAGCCGTCGGCACGATGGAGGTGACACGCGGCTTGCCCTCGGTCAGCGTGCCTGTCTTGTCGATAACCAGCGTGTCGATCTTTTCAAAACGCTCCAGCGCCTCGGCATTCTTGATGAGCACGCCCGATTGCGCGCCACGCCCCACACCAACCATGATCGACATGGGCGTGGCGAGGCCGAGAGCGCAGGGGCAGGCGACGATGAGCACGGACACGGCGGCCACGAGCGCGAAGGTGAAGCGCGGCTCCGGCCCAACCGAGGCCCAGACCACAAAGGCGAGCAGCGCGACGCCGATGACGAGCGGCACGAACCAGCCCGACACCTGATCGGCCAGCCGCTGGATCGGCGCGCGGCTGCGCTGTGCATTGGCCACCATCTGCACGATGCGGGCGAGCACGGTGTCGCTGCCGATCTTCTCGGCGCGCATGACGAAGCTGCCGGTGGCGTTCAGGGTGCCGCCGATCAGCTTGGCGCCCGCCTCCTTCGTCACCGGCATGGATTCGCCCGTCACCATGGATTCATCGACCGCACTGCGGCCCTCGATCAGCACACCATCGACAGGCACCTTTTCGCCGGGCCGCACGCGCAGCCTGTCTCCGACCTTGGCCTGGTCGAGTGCAATATCCTGCTCGGTGCCGTCAGCAGCCAGCCGCCGCGCGGTTTTGGGCGCGAGGTCGAGCAAGGCGCGAATGGCGCTGCCGGTCTGCTCGCGCGCCCGCAGTTCTAGCACTTGTCCGAGCAGCACCAGCACGGTGATGACAGCGGCCGCTTCGAAATAGATCGGCACGGAGCCGTCGTGCTGGCGGAAGGCGGGCGGGAACAGCTGCGGCGCGATGGTGGCGACGACGCTGTAGAGAAAGGCCACGCCGGTCCCCATGGCGATCAGCGTGAACATGTTGAGGTTGCGCGTCTGCAGAGATTGCCAGGCCCGCACGAAGAACGGCCAGCCCGCCCAGAGCACAACGGGTGTCGCCAGCGCGAATTGCACCCAGTTCGACGTCTGCTGCGGCAGCCAGTGCATGCCGAGCAAATGCGAGCCCATTTCGAGCACGAAGACGGGCAGCGTTAGAGGCAGAGCGATCCAGAAGCGGCGCGTCATATCGACGAGTTCTTCATTGGGTCCGCTGTCGGCCGACGGCATCTCCGGCTCCAGTCCCATGCCGCAGATCGGGCAGGAGCCCGGACCCTCCTGCCGTATCTCGGGATGCATGGGGCAAGTGAAGATCGTGCCCTTGGGCGCAGGCGGCGCGGCCGCGTGCGACTCCGGGTGGAGATAGCACTTCGGGTCGTCCTCGAACTTCTGGCGGCATCCGGCGGAACAGAAGAAATAGCTCTTCCCCTCATGCTCGGTGCGATGCTTGGCCGTGGCAGGATCGACGGTCATCCCGCAGACAGGATCCTTTACCTTGGCATCGGCCTCCGGCCTGTCGTGTCCGCAGCAGGAATGCAAGCTGGACATGGTGGCTGCGCTCTTGTCTTCAGCGGTCATGGCGGTGCTCCAGGCCTTGATGCAATGTCCGCGAACAGCTACACCTTCCCACCATGGGAAGGTCAAGCGGGGAGTGCTGGTCATGAACATAGGAGCAGCGGCAGCCGATGCCGGCGTCAGCGCCAAGATGATCCGTCATTACGAATCCATCGGCCTTTTGAACCCCGCCGCCCGGCGGGAGAACAGCTATCGCGACTACGCGGAGCGCGACGTGAACGAACTGCGCTACATCGGCCGCGCGCGGCGACTGGGATTTTCCATCGAGGAGATCCGCACGCTGCTCGCGCTCTGGCGCGACAATGCCCGTCCGAGCCGCGAGGTCCGCAAGATCGCCACGGCCCATCTTGCGGATCTGGATGCGCGCATCGCGGAAATGCAGGAGATGGCCGGGGCGCTCCGCAATCTGGTCAGCCATTGCCACGGCGATGCGCGGCCCGATTGCCCGATCCTCGATGGCCTCGGCGCCAAATAGAAAAGCCTGCGCGGGTGAACGCGCAGGCTTTGCAGATTATCGAAGATAAACCGCCCGAAATTAAGCGGCCTTGGCGACACCGCCTGCGCTCTGCAGGGCATGCAAATAGAGGTCGAGCATCGATTCCTTTTCGTCGCGCTCTTTCTCGTCCTGCTTCCGGATGCGGATCACTTCCTTGATGATCTTTACGTCGTAGCCTTCACCCTTGGCTTCGGCGTAAATTTCCTTCTTGCCCTCGGTGAGAGCCTTGATCTCTTCCTCGACATGCTCGATGCGCT
>JAQGKN010000318.1 GCA_028290085.1 Hyphomicrobiales bacterium | reverse complement strand
CGCGCATCGGACGTGCCTGCGCTTGCCGGCCAGACCTCACGCGTCATCGTCGCACATGCAGACCTGCTGCGCACCAGGCGGGACGTCGTGAGGCGCTACATGGACGCATATCGCGAGACGATCGACTGGATGTATTCGACACCAGAAGGCGTCAAGGCTTATGCCGACTGGGCTTCAGTGCCGGTTCCGGTTGCGAAGCGTACGATGGATGAGTTCGTCACGAGGGTAGGTGTCAATCCAGACAAAATCTCCGACGTCGCCGGAGTAATGGCGAGCGCTGTGGATTTCAAATATGTATCTGCACCACTGACCGCAGATCAGATAGCGCAGTTTATCGAGATTCCGCCTCGCCGAAATTGATGCCCCTCGGTTGCACGGACGACCTCCGCGTCACCGAGGAGATTGTCCGGGCCGCCATCAGGGCGGCGGTCGAACGAGATCAGTTCGCTTCTACAAGTGATGGAGAATAATTCTAGGCGACCACAAGTTCCAAGTCTTAGTTAGCCGCTTTCCTCCGTGTTCGCGCCTGGGAACCGCCGCGTCAGGATCGTCGCTTACCCGACTAACGTTTCATTACGCCAGAGGCAAAACTTCTCGCTCCGCCCCAGAGCAGATGCCCTTAAACCAACCGCTAAAGCTGGTGATCTTGAAGGGGCCTCGTTCTGGAGAAGACCGCAGAAACCTCGATGTTTCGACGTCCGTTTTGCTTGAAGAACCCGAACGCGGGCATAAGGCCGGTTAGGGGCCTCATGCGAAACCGACATGGACGGCATCCGAAAGCCCCAGCAGGCGCGCTGGAAGCGTTGCGTCGTGTGCCCCGAAGCGTCCGCACAGGCATCGCGCGTCGGGACAAACGCTCGATCAGGCCGGCCGTGTTCACCTTGGTTGCAAGATCCCGGTTCGCCCAGATGTGAATTCGGCTTTCTCGGGGTTGATCAGGTCGGTCACGGGCAAATGGCAGATGAAGCACATGCGGTCGAGGCCCGATGCCTCGAAACGGCCGATGTTGTCGTCGAGGACCGCTTAGTTGCAAAAGTGGAGAGCCCAGCTCGGCAACCGCCAAAAGACGGTTTCAAAACGGTAAGCTATCGCCAAAGCGAGCTTGACTTGTCAACCAGCAAACCTCAGCTTCCCTTAAAAGCGCGGGCGGTTGTCTTCGTTCAGCCGCTGAACTCAGGGAGGAGAGGCTCGCCATCATGGCAGCCTCGGACGTACAAAAGGTACCATCTTATGGTGGCAGGAGGGGGCGGCCTTATCCGTTTCGAAGGCATCAATAAGACGTTCAACAGTGGCGGGCGATCTTTGGAGGCAGTCGGCGAGATCAATCTGACAGTGCAAGAGGGTGAGGTGATTACGCTGGTTGGGCCATCCGGCTGCGGAAAGTCCACACTTCTGAACATGGCAGCTGGATTGATGAAGCCAACGGCAGGCGTCGTCTGTTATCGCGGCAACCCGGTTACCGGTCTGAACCGTCACGTCGGCTACATGACGCAGAGCGATCATCTTCTGCCATGGCGCAGCATCGCAAAGAACATAGCGGTGCCGCTTGAGATCAAAGGATTGTCGCGCGTAAAGACAAGTGCTCGCGTCGCTGAGTTGATTGATCTGGTCGGACTGACAGGATTCGAATCAGCCTTTCCAACTCAGGTTTCCGGCGGAATGCGCAAGCGTGCTGCTTTGGCGCGTCTTCTGGCCAGCGATCCGGAAACCCTTTTGATGGACGAGCCGTTCGCAGCGCTCGACGCACAACTGCGCATAGCCATGCAAACAGAACTTCTGCGAGTGCGCGAGAAGTTCGGCAAGACCATTCTATTCGTGACACATGATCCGGACGAAGCCATTTCGATTGCCGACCGTTGCGTGATTTTCAGCGGCCGCCCAGGCCGCATCGTCCGCGTGCTCGACACGGGGCTACCGCGGCGACGCGATCTGGCAAAGCTAAGATTCGAACCGGAATTTTTGACGCTGGCTAGGGGACTGTGGGAGCAGCTCACGCCCGATATGCACGCCGAGGCCTGTTCATGACCGACGTACTGAAAATCAACGTGATGCGCCTGATCCTGGCGGTCGCTTTCCTATGGGGTTGGGAATATGCCGCTACGGCATACAAACTGTCTTTCTACATCAGTCGTCCGAGCGAGATCTATGCACGGCTGTTGCTCTGGGTCGGCGACGGCACGCTTGCGAAGCATCTGTTCGTTACCATCTACGTGGCGATATCAGGCTTCGTGCTTGGTTCCATTGCAGGGCTCCTTGTAGGCCTCGTACTTGGTCGAGCAAAAACCCTTGCGCGTGTTCTCGATCCGTTTCTGATGGCGTTCTACAGCATGCCGAAGGTCGCTCTGGCGCCCGTTTTCGTGTTGTGGTTCGGGGTCGATACCAGCATGAAGGTTATCTTCGTCGCTACGGTCGTTTTCTTCCTCGTTTTCATAAACACCTACTCGGGTGTCCGTAACGTAAGCCGCGAGCAATTGACGATTCTGCGGTTGATGGGAGCATCGGAACTGAACCTGCTGACAAAGATCGTCTTTCCGTCAGCGCTCGTGTGGGTCTTCGCAGGCCTTCGGCTTTCAGTTCCCTATTCGTTGATAGGCACGATTCTCGGAGAGATGACGGCGACGAACAAAGGACTCGGTTACCTGCTGGCAAACACAGCTGGGACTTTCGACACCGCAGGCACATTCACGACGCTTTTTGTTATCATTCTTCTGAGCATGACCTTCAATGGTGTCGTCCGCGTGCTAGAGCATGTCCTCATGCCTTGGAGGATAGAACACGATGCGGAGGAGGCAACGATCTGAAGGAAGAAGCCGGCGTGAGAACGCCGGCCTCCGGTCGAGCCAAGATTAGTTCGGAGCGGCACCAGCCAGCTTTCCGACCTCGGTATTGAAGAACGTTCCGAAAGATACATTGGCCTTCGGGTTGACGGTCGTGACGAAGTCTCGAATGCCTGCCACCTCATTCGGGCCAACATCGGGTGAACTTGGCACCAGCTGTGCGAGGTCGCTGTAGGCAAGTTCGAAGGCAGCATCGTCGACCGTTGTCAGACGCTTACGCAAAAGTGTCTTTGTCTCCGCCGGATTGTTCTGCATGAAGGCAATGGCGCGGCTTAGGCCCCGGAAGACAGCCGCTGCTGATTTCTTGTTCTTCTCCAACCACTCCCGGTTCCCGATCAGGCACATGTAAGGTTGTCCGTGCAATGGGCTCCATTCTCCCCTCGCGCCGGCGTAGAGCAGGTACGCCCCGAGCCGCTCGACCCCTTGCAGAGATGCCGGGGCCGAGATGATATAAGCATCGGCACGACCGTTCTCGACTGCAGCCACCATGGGCGGGGCAGGGCCGATCGGCAGAAGCGTCATGTCCGATTCTGTGGACCAGCCCTTTTTCGCGGCAATGTAGCGGATCAACATGTCTGAGGAACCGCCAGGGGTCCACGCGGCAATTCGAAGTCCCTTCAGCACGTCCAATCGTTTTTCGACGGGTGTATCGGCCGAGATCTTGGCCTTCGTGGCGATCTCCTTCGAAACGACAATGTCGGTTGCGTACTCTTTTGTGACGATCGCGAAGACCGCAAGCTTGTCGCCGGCGAGCGCAGCTGTCTGGGGAAGGCCGACAAAGAAGTCTAGGTTGCCGGCAATGGTCGCCGAAGCGGCAGGACCTGAGCCCGGCAGGAGCATTCCCTGCGTGCTGACACCCTCGTCCTTGAAGAACCCCTTGTCCTCAGCGACGTACAGTGGAGCATAAGTCAGACTTACGGTGGCGAGCCCGTATTTCAGTTCGGTCTGCGCGGCCGCTGGCGCGAAGCACAGCAGGCAAGTGAGCGCTGCCATAATGGACTGCCGGACGCATGTCATGCCTTGCTCCTTCACGATAAGCGGGCCTCAGCAGAGAGCGCGCCTTAAAATCAATTGGTATCGATTGGCGTCATCCGAGCGGTCGGTGCGACGAGGGGCTTGCCTATCGGCAGCTGGCGCAAGTGGCTGTCTCTTGTAGCTCGTGCTTTAGTAAGGTTTTTGCGTGCCCTGGACGGTCGTGCGCAACATGAGTCTGCGTTGATCACTCGGAAAGTCCGTGCGCGCATGTGTCGAGCACCGATTGTCCCAAACGAGGAGGTCCCCAACGGACCAGACGTGCTCGTATACAAACTCGGGCTTCTCTGAGTGGTCCCATATCAGCTCGAGCAGACGATCAGCTTCTTCCTGATCGATACCTTCAATCCCGGTCGTCATGAGCCGATTGATGTAGATCGCCTTGCGACCTGTCTCGTCGTGCGTTCGAAACGCTGGATGTGCGGCGCCCGCATTGGCGGCGACGCCGCGATCATCTCCGCGCTGGGTCGAGCCGTAATGGTAGTGATGACGCGCATTACGGTTCTGAACACGATCCCGGATTGCCGGATCGAGCGTATCGTAGGCGGCATATCCGCTCGCAAACAATGTGTTTCCGCCGTGTGTCGGAACTTCAACCGAGTAAAGTAGGGTTGCGTTATGCGGCATTTCCGCGTGGATCATGTCGTGGTGAAACATCATCTCGCCGTCAGGCAGTGCGCCGATCGTCTGTCCATTCTCGCGGATATTCGAGATCAGCATGATGTCCGGTAGAAGCTTTCCGAAGCCGGACGGACGAAACTCGGCGGGGCGCGCAAGCTTGCCTAACTGTCCGAAATATCCCGTTACCCGCAGAAGGTCCTCCTGCGACAGGTCCTGATCCGGAAAGACTAGCACGATGTGGTCGAGCCAGGCTCTACGAAGCTCTTCGATGACATCGCCCGAAAGTTCGTGTCGCAAGTCGACACCGGTAACGCGCGCCCCAATGTGTTTGGTGAGCGGTTCTACCTTCAACGAACCTTCAGCCACGGCTGCCTCCCTGATTTTTTATTTTAGCTTCCAGAAAGGAAATCAGTCGTTCAAAGCATTGTCAACGGGCGTTCGTCTCAACCGGTGGGAGTTTGCCTGTGGCCAGCGATTCCGCATCCTGAATGTTGTCGACGAAGTGACCCCGGAATGTCTGGCGGTGACCCCTACACTTCAATCTCGAAATGGCGCGTGGCGCGTGAGCTGACGACATTGACCGAACGGAGGGGAGGCCGGAGCTGCCGGCACTGAGGTAAGCCCACCATCGGCGATCAGCGGGCACAGGGTAGAATCTCGATCCGGATCACGTTCGCGAATACTCCCGTCGCGGCGTTCGAAGGGCCTGGGTCATCCATCGCGCCAAAGATCCTTTTTCAAACATTGCAACCGCAAGGCTCGGCAATTTCGGGTCGTGAGTCGGGATCGGGCGAAAGAGTTCTGGCCCTCTGGTCGGCGGAGTGCTGATTTTGGACGCTCCAGCGCGCCAGGCATGCCGCGCTGGCGCAACGCGAATTGCTGGCCGTCTCCCGCCGATCGCCATTATCGCCGATGGAAGGGAAAACATGGCTCTGGCCACGCTGGGGATGCCACATCTGACAAAATCTCTTATCCGGTGATCAACCAGCACAATTGCGAATATCGAAAGAAGGTCAGCCTCAACCAGCACGCGGCAAGCAGCCGCGCCTCACTCCTGGGCCAAATGCGGGCTCCTTCGCCAGTCCCGTGATAATGCACTTTAAGTGATGCTGGCGATCTGGACATCTCTGCCTCAGGAGGAGTTGAGACGAGATGACCAACGCTTTCTCAAAGAACGCGATTTGGCTTTCCCCCATTGTTGGAGAGCTGGCGTAAATTGTCCTTCACCGGAATCGCCTCAATGCGAGCCTGAATGAAACTGAGTTGCTTGGACTACGGAACCCAGCACATCGGGATCACATCCCGCGAGGCTGCGACTCAGGTCAACAGTAATGCGAGAATGGAACTCGTTACATCGAGCCCATTAGCAGAATCGCAGTTGTTACCAGAAGATGCTGGGTGCTAACTCGGTGCGAGTATCATGGCATCGAGTTTACCTCCCGCCACGATACGCCGAGGCGCCAACTGCTCGACACATGAGGCACTGTTCGCCATGAACTGCCGGGAGAGGGCGTCGATCACGGGCTCAGCAAGATTAGGCATCGTGGATCAATGGTCAGGCCGAGTGGAAAATCGCACGATGAAGAACGCCACCGTCAAACTTTATCATGACGGAGGCCACCGGCAACTCAAAGTCCATCTTCATGACTTCATCGAGCCTACCATTAAAGTCGGCTACTCGAAACGCTCAAGAGCGCCACACGTTTAAGCCCGTCCGCAAGTGCTGGACAACCCAGCCTCAACGTTTCACTCTCGATACAACCCAATAATGACCGCTACTGAACACCTAGGCTCCATCCATGGTCAGAACTGCCGGGGAAGACGTACAATGCGCTTGGGACTATGGGCACCGCTGCCCCACACGATCCGCCCCGAGCCGATCATTACGGAGGCTCTGCACGAGCTAGAAACCCCGGGCCTCGGACTCCGGCTTGATCGATCCTTCGCCTTCGTCGTCGATGCGGTCAGCCGCGCCGAGGAGCTGGGCTTCGATATCACGCTGGTCGCGGAGCGGTGGGTTGCACCGGACCTTGAAGCGTGGGTCGTTTCCTCGGCGCTCGCTGTGCTGACCCATCGCATCCAGATCATGACGGCCGTTCATCCCGGTATCGTCTC
>JAQGKN010000305.1 GCA_028290085.1 Hyphomicrobiales bacterium | reverse complement strand
CGCGCATCGGCGGGGTAGAGAAACACGCCGCCGCGAATCAGGATGCGGTAGGCCTCCGCCACCAGGGACGCGATCCAGCGCATGTTGAAGTTCTTGCCGCGCGGGCCCGTCGTGCCGGCCAGGCATTCGTCGATGTAGCGGCGCATGGGCGGCGCCCAATGGCGCTGGTTCGACATGTTAATTGCGAATTCGCGCTTGCCTGCGGGAATGCGCAGGCGCTCTTCCGTCATGATCCACGAACCCATTTCGCGGTCGAGCGCGAATTCATAGACACCTGTGCCCACGGTGAGGACGAGCAACGTCTGGGGACCGTAGATCGCGTAACCGGCGGCGACCTGATGACGGCCCGACTGCATGAAGTCGTCTTCGGTGACCTCGCGTCCCGACACCGCGTCCGGGGCGGTGAGCACCGAGAAAATCGTGCCGACGCTGAGATCGACATCGATGTTGCTCGAACCATCGATGGGGTCGAACATCAGCAGATATTCGCCCTGGGGATAGCGGTTCGGGATGAGCTGGATGGTCTCCATTTCCTCGGAAGCCATGGCAGCGAGATGTCCGCCCCATTCATTGGCTTCGAGCAGGATTTCGTTGGCGAGGACATCCAGCTTCTTCTGGACTTCACCTTGGACGTTTTCGCTTTCGAGACTGCCGAGCATGCCCCCCAGGGCGCCCTTGTTCACGGAGTGGCTGATGCCTTTGCAGGCTCTCGCAACGATCTCGATCAGGAGCCTGAGCTGCGCGGGAAGAGCATCTTCCTTACGCTGCTGCTCGACGAGAAACTGCGTCAATGTCCGTCTTTTCATTTTCCAACCCGCTTAGATCCAGATGGTCGAGATCAAAACAGGATATTTGCTCGCGAGGCAAATTTCTCGGGGGCTGAGGCTCGAAAATGGTTAGGGCCGCTCATCGGTGCGGATTCGCTCCCCGCGCGATCATGAGTTGGTGATGCATTGCGCGTGTCAGCACCCCGATCAGCCCAAGGCCGCGCAACTTGGCGAGGTCGGCGGGCGGCACTGGACAGTCAACGTTTTCCGCCGTCAGCAGGCAGGCTGATCGCAGCTTCGCATCGCACTGACGATTGCCCGCATGGATTGAGGACCGGGATATCCGAGCACCCCTGCGCTGCCAACAATGAACGAGGGCGTTGCGGCGAAGCCGAGCGCGGCGGCAAGCCGCATCTGGGCGACGAGAGCCCGTCCGATGAGCGGGCTGTCGGCAGCTTCTTCGAGCTGCGCGCGGTCGACGCCCATCTTCTGGGCGACTTCGAGCGCCTTCGGTCCGTCCATTTTTCCCGGCTGCGCGAAAAGCGCCAGATTGAACTCCGCGGCAGCGGCTGTGCCTTTGAGACGCAGGACGCCAAGCGCGACTTTGGCGGTCTGAGCGGACATGGGCGAGAGAATCGCATTGTTGACCAGAATGAGCCGCAAATCGTGGTCCTGCTCGACGAGACTGCGCAGATCGGTCGCCGCCTTGCGACAAAAGGGGCAATTGTAGTCGAAGAACTCGACCAGCGTGACGTCGGGTGTTGAGGAGCCTATCCGCAGAAGGCCGGGCAAGGCATCGACCTGCGTGAGAAGTTCGACAGGCAGTCGCAGATTGGCCACCGGCTTGCCATCGTCGCCCTTCATCGAGAACCACTGCCCTGCGCCTTGCGCGCGGGAGCGGGAAACAGGGGCGCCGGCGGCCGCCAGCGACAACAGGCCCAGGATGGTACGGCGGGTTGCGGACATCGAGTTATCCCAGAGTTTTGAACAGGCTGTTTGATATGGCAGGGCCGACCCCGTTTACAAACCCATTTGCGGCACGCTTGCTGTGGGAACGCTGCTTGCGGGAAGCACATACGTCTTTTGGATTGCAACGCTCGAGGTGGATTGGCTACATATGGGCTGCTGTGCGACTGTCGCGACTCTGCTGGCCCACCGCATCATCCATTTGCCGTAACAAGCTGACAAGCATCAGGTAATCCATGTCGCCCTGCAGATTGAGCACGTTGACCCGACGCCGGTTGCTGGCGGCCCTGACCGCCGTCGCGGCGCAGCCGTCCGAGTTTGCCTTTGCGGCGGATCAGGTCCGCACGGCGCCCGCTCCTGAGAAGGGCTCGTTCGGCTATCCCGACGTCGTGGACCGCGCCCGCGCCATGTCCGAGGCGGCTTTCAATGGCGACGTGCCGGCGCTTCCAGCCGAACTCGCCGCGCTCAATTTCGACGCCTGGCGCGAGATCAACTTTCGTCCCGAAGCCGATCCCCTTGGCGATCCCGCCGGGCGCTACAAGCTGCAGTTCTTCCATCTCGGCCATCTCTTCAACCGGCCGATTGCGATCAATCTC
The DNA here is from genome assembly GCA_028290085.1 of Hyphomicrobiales bacterium. Lineage (GTDB taxonomy): Bacteria > Pseudomonadota > Alphaproteobacteria > Rhizobiales > Beijerinckiaceae > Terripilifer. The sequence continues at coordinate 4,178 of JAQGKN010000305.1, read as the reverse complement.
GTTCATGATGGGGTGGCTGCGCCACTCGCCTATTCAGCGAAGCAATTCGATTACCACCGCACGAAGTTCAGCAAGCCCCTGCCCGCCAACCTCGGTCATGCCGGCTTCCGGGTGCATTATCCGCTGAACAGCACGAACAGTTTCGACGAACTGATCTCCTTTGTCGGCGCCAGCTATTTCCGCTTTCTCGGACGCGACCAGAAATACGGGCTCTCGGCGCGCGGTCTCGCCATCGGCACAGGCAATCTCGATAACAACGAGGAATTCCCCTTCTTCAAGGAGTTCTGGATCGAGCGCCCCGATGCACATTCGGACATGCTGACGATCTACGCCCTGCTGGACAGCCCCTCGTTGTCAGGCGCCTATCGCTTCGACATCTACCCACAAAACGAGACGGCCATCGTCGTCACAGCCACCCTCTTCGCGCGTCGCACGGTTCATCGCATCGGCATGGGCGCTCTGACCTCGATGTATTTTCTGGGCGAGAACGACCGTCATCTGAACGACCGCAATAAATACGACGAGTTTCGCTCCGAACTGCACGATTCGGACGGCCTAATGATCCACACCAACACCGACGAGTGGATCTGGCGGCCCCTGAAGAACCCGCTCATTCAGGAGGTGCAGCGATTCACGCAGCTCGACGTCGAAGGCTTCGGCCTGTTCCAGCGCGACCGCCAGTTCGATCATTACAAGGACATCGAGCTGAACTACGAGGAGCGCCCGAGCTATTGGATCGAGCCGACCCACAATTGGGGTGCGGGCGTCGTCGAGCTTGTGGAACTCGCCACCAAGGACGAGACGGCGGACAATGTGATCTGCGCCTTCGTGCCGGACGCACCCTTGGAGCCGGGCAAGCCGTTCGTTTTCTCCTACCGCATTCGCGCGATGAACGCAGGCCTGTCACTGCACAAGCTCGGCACGACCAGCGAGACCTTCTCGGCTCCCTCCGGTGCCCTTGGCGCGAACGAGGCCGTTTCCGCTGATACGCGCCGTTTCCTCGTCGACTTCACGGGCGGCGATCTCGATTATTATTTGAAGAATCCGGCCCTGGTAAAAATCTCGACGTCGTCGGAGCATTGTCAGGTCTTGCGCAGTTTCCTCGTGCCCAACCCGAAGGACCAGGGCTTTCGCGCCATGGTCGACGTGCGCTTCGAGCGCGATCAGGTCGGCAGTTTCCGCGTCGTGCTGAAGGGCGACCACAAGCCGATCACCGAGACTTGGGCCTATGCGTGGCGCATCTATAATTTCTAGCTCTTCGCAAGCCTGTCGAGGCGAAGCCGGTCGCGAGTGTCGCTGATCCGCCGGACCGCGACCATCGTCGCGGCGATGGCGCCGAGGCCAGATCCGCCTGCGAGAAGCAGCAGGACGAAGATCTGGTATTTGGCAGCCTCGAACGGCGCCATGCCCGCGAGGATCTGACCGGTCATCATGCCGGGCAGCGTGATGACGCCCGCAGCCGACATCTGATTGAGAATTGGGATGATGCCCGCGCGCAGGGCGCTGCGCTGCAAGGCTTTGAAGGCGAGCGCGCGGCTATCGCCCAAGGCAAGCCGCGCCTCAATGGCGGCACGCTCGCGCACGACGCTGGTGTTGAAGGCGTTCAGGCTGACGCTGACGCCATTCATCACGCTGCCGAGCACGATGCCAGCGAGCGGAATGACGATCTGAGGCGCATACCATGGGCTCGGCGCCAGCGTCGCGAGCGCGACGGCCGTCACGAACAGCGTCGCGAGCATCGTTGTGCCCGCACCGATTCCTGCCCCCCAGAGACCGGTGAAGCGACGATCCTGCCGCGACACGATCTCGTAAGACGCCATGCCGATCATCGCCAGCACCACGGCTGCGATGAGCAGCGGCGAGTTGAGTGCAAAAACCGTTTTCAGCACCAGACCGACGAGAAGCAGTTGCACGACAGATCGTACGCCAGCGATCAAGAGCGAGCGCGCAACCCCGAGGTCGAGCAACAGCGACAAGGCCGCGTTGAGCACCACGAGTGCGCCTGCTAATGCGAGATCCAGCGCGGTGAGCGAGGCTTCGTTCATGGCGCGCGCTCCTCGACCTGCCCGTCGCGGAGCAGCAGATGCCGCGAGCCCATGCGCGCCGCCTGTTCCGCGTCATGCGTGACCATCAGGATGGACGTTCCCTGCGCAAGACGGTCGCGCAGCAGCTTTTCGATCATGCCGATACTTTCGGCATCGAGCCCCGACGTTGGCTCATCGAGCAGCAATACGCGATTGGCCGGGCGGAAAGCGCGCAGCAAAGCCAATCGCTGACGCTCACCCGTGGACAGCCGCGCGACCGGCCACGTCGCCGCCTCCCGCGCGATGCCGACGGCCGGCAGCAGGCTTTCCAGCCCGGCATCCACAGCGAAATGCGCGGCAACGCTTTCTTCCCACCAGCCGGATTCGGCGGCCACATAGGTCACGAGGCGCCGCCACTCAGGTGCGGGCATGGATGAGCACGCCCTGCCATCGAGCAAAGCATCGCCCTCGTGTGGGTCCAGATCAGCGATCATGCGCAACAGGGCGCTTTTACCGGAGCCCGAGGCCCCCATGAGGGAGACGCAGGTGCCCTTCCCGATCGACAAATCGATGGGGCCGACGTGAAGCCGGCGGAGGCCGCGAAGTTCGAGCATCCTCGCATTATAGGAGCCACCGCGAGCTCTGCAAACCGCGCTGTCGTAAGCTTCGCCCTGGTGTTTGTATGTCGAGAAAAGTGTTGGATCGCGAGCAAGTTGTGGCATCTTCCGGGCACTCGAATCGCAGCGGAGATGTTGTGTGGAATTGCCTGAATTGAGACGTGTTTCGGACATTGCGGCGGGGCTCGACAAGCTCGTTCCGCAAATCGGTCAGGCTATCCGCGCGGTTGACGCTCAAAGCGATCATGCGCGCCTCATGCAACTGCTCAAGAACGCCGAAGGCTTTCTGCTGGCGGCTGGTCCGGTGATCTCGCGCGCCAAGCTCGAGGCGGGCATTCCGCGTCAATTATGCGAGCGCTTCATGCGCGAACTACCACGCCGTCTGCGGATGATCCGCGACGCGCAGGCCCCCGCCGCACGCAGCGGTGACAACCTCGTCCCTTTTCCGCGCGACACGATGACAGCTGAGTCTCGCAGGGGCTGAGGCGGGCGCGTCAACTTGACACAGTCAGGTGTACGCCATACGCCTTTAGTCCACCGTGCGCGAAGACGCCGGCGAAGGAGAGACGACCCCATGGCAGAATTATCCGAAGCTGATCGACGCATCCTTCTGGGCGCCAACTTCGAAGAAGTCGAAGCGCGTCATATGGCAGAGGCTCGCGCGCCGGTGAGCGATGCGGAGAAGCAGCAGTCGCTGGTTCGCACGCTGGCCAAGAACAGCGACCGGCGTTTCACCGCCATGGCACTGCTCCTGAGCGGCGCCTTCATGACGTGGGCGAGCTATCATCAGGCCCACGCCGTCGACGTCCCCGGACTTATTGGCGCCACGGGTCTGGCAGCTGGTCTGGGCTGGTACGCGTGGCTGGTACAGAGCGGCCGCACGATGACCACGCGCCTCGCGGCGTATGCAGCGGCGTGAGACGCCGAATCAGTGAAAACATGCATTGAAACGCATAGGCTTCACTTCATCCTAGCTCTCGTGAATCTCGAACGTTCCTGTGAAGTGCAGGGCCGTTCGTCGTCTGCGGGGTTTGAAAATGGCGAGTGGGTGAACTCGGCAGAAGTCGGCGTGGTGAAACGAAGCTTAATTTCCTTCACTTCCGAACTGTAAATATAACCGACTTCAATTGAGTGCTTCTCTGAACCGGCCTTCAAAAACTCTCTGATATCCATTGTCTTATTGAACGAGGACGTCGATGAGTTATTTTCTGAGAACAATCTATTTCGCAACGGCTGCACTGATCTGCGCGCAGGCGCCTGGTCATGCGCGGCCAACAATGGAAATGCCGGCTCAACCCACCCTGCCCGCTCAGGTGCCGGACCTGCTCGACGCCCGACCGGCGCTCGCACCCATTGCCTTCGTCAAATTCTGCCTGAACCACGACGAGCAGTGCCACAGCGACGAAACCGACCAGCGCATCCACTTGACGGACGAGGTCTGGAAACAGATTGCCGCCGTCAATGCGGTTGTGAACCGCCGCATCGAGCCCGACGCCAGCAAGGCTGGATTCGACTGGTCTCTCGATACGACGTTCGG
>JAQGKN010000267.1 GCA_028290085.1 Hyphomicrobiales bacterium | reverse complement strand
GGTTGCAACACGACGCAGGAACGCGTCGGCGGCGCTGGAGCCGGTGTCGTCGCGGGCGCCGCTGTCGGCGGCCCCGTGGGCGCAGTCGCGGGTGGCGTGGTGGGTGCCGCTGCCGGACCGACCGTGGCCAGGGAGACGGGTGTTCGTTCAGCACACAGGACCGTGCGGCACAAACGAAGTGTCAAGCATCCGCGCCAAACGGCGACCTGATCTATTCTGGAATCATGAAAGGGCCGCACGAAGCGGCCCTTCTTCTTATCCAAACCCGGCCTGTGCGATCGGCGTGCTTATTTGGCGTTGGAGCCGCCGGCTTTCATTTCGTCCGTCGTCATCGTGCCCGAACGGCCCGAGCCCGTTGTGCTCGCCGCTCCATCATTATGAACGTTGCCACCAGATGGCGACGTGGTGCCGCTGGCCGAGGGCTTCGTACCAGTCATTTCGGCAGCGCCGACGCCGCTCTGATCGGCGCGGCCCGGGGGTGGAGCCTGGGCGGCTGCCAAACCGGCACTGAGAACGAGGGTGACGCCGGCAAGACCGCCGAGAATGTAAGAGTTCTTCACGGTAAAATCTCCTGTTGCTTTCTGCGCGGTCAACCGGCTCCGTTGCTCCTCGTTTCCCGCCGGACGCGCCGGCAAATCACAATTTCCTGATCATTTGCCGGGAACCCGGCTGGGCGCGTTGACAGGGCCGCGACGAGCGGCCTGTATGCTTCGACCTTGCAGCACAGGCGAAAGCGCAAATGAACCACCCCGTTGCAACGCGAAACACGGCTCATGGCGTCTCGTTCCGAGAGGCCTTCGGGGTCTGGCTACGCGTGGCCGCGTTGAGTTTCGGCGGCCCGGCCGGACAGATTGCGGTGATGCATCGCATTCTGGTCGACGAGAAGCGCTGGATCTCGGAGAAGCGTTTCCTGCATGCGCTCAACTATTGCATGCTCCTGCCCGGCCCTGAGGCTCAGCAGCTCGCGACTTATATCGGCTGGCTGATGCATGGCAGCCGGGGCGGCATCATGGCTGGCGGCTTGTTCATCCTGCCGGGCGTCATTTCGCTGATGGCCCTGAGTTACGTCTACGCGCTGTTTGGGCAGACGAGCTTCGTCACCGCCCTGTTCTTCGGCTTGAAAGCCGCCGTGCTCGCCATCGTCATTCAGGCTGTCGTTCGTCTGGGACGTCGCGCCCTCAAGAGCCGCACGATGCAAGCCATCGCGGCCGCGGCCTTTGTCGCCATTTTTGCCTTTGCTGTGCCTTTCCCGGTGATCATTATCGGCGCCGGCCTGATCGGGTTTGCCGGTACCCGCGCGGGGCTTCCAGCGTTTGACGCAGGTAATGGGCATAGCGACGCCGCGGACGACGATGACGGCGCGAGCCTGATCGGCGATGCCGATGCCAATCGGCCGGGGCCGTCCGTGACCGGTACGTTGAAGATCGCGAGCTTGTGGCTGGCACTCTGGCTTATCCCGGTGGGTCTGCTTGTCGCCACCCTGGGTGAGGCCAACGTTTTCTCGCAGATCGCGGTTTTCTTCAGCAAAATGGCCGTCGTGACCTTCGGTGGCGCCTATGCGGTCCTCTCATATGTCGCGCAGCAGGCCGTCGAGGGCTATGGCTGGCTGAAACCCGGCGAAATGCTCGATGGACTCGGCATGGCGGAGACGACACCGGGACCGCTCGTCATGGTCCTGCAATTTGTCGGCTTCATGGGCGCCTACCGCGCGCCCGGCGCCCTGTCGCCATTGATGGCAGGCACGCTCGGTGGATTGCTGGCGACGTGGGTGACCTTTACGCCGTGCTTTTTGTGGATCTTCCTCGGCGCGCCCTTTATCGAGCGGTTGCGGGGCAACAAAGCGCTGGCGGGCGCCCTATCGGCCATCACAGCGGCAGTTGTGGGTGTGATCCTGAACCTCGCGGTCTGGTTTGCCATCCACACGACCTTTTCAAGCGTCGTGACGATCCGCCGTTTTGGACTTTCCATGCAATGGCCTGATTTTACGACCCTCAACCCGATCGCGCTGGTGCTTTCCATCGCGGCGGCGCTGGCGATCTTCCAGTTCAAGGCGGGGATGATTCAGACCCTGGCGGGATGTTCGGCAGCGGGCCTTCTCCTCTATGCGTCAGGCGCTGTTACATTTTGACGACATTGCTTCGTGACAGAAAGCAGAAACGATTTACGAGTATAGGCGTGTAAATGCGTGTAAATGCGCCTGCACGGCACACAAAATCTGGAAAGCCAAAATATGAGAGTTTTCAGCACCCAATCCTGTTTGACCGCGATGCTTCTTGCGAGCACATGCGGTCTGGTTTCTCCGGCTCTCGCGCTCGACACCGTGCTTGAGAACATCACGATCAAAGAGAAGGACGATACGCGCCTCGTCATTTCCCGCGTTGAAGTGACAGGGACCAATCTGACCAAGGAAGAGCTGACCAAGCTTTTCTCGGACACGACGAGCGCCGAAGACCTCCGCGCGATCGCCGGGAAAATGAAGGCCGACAAGGTCGCCATTCCTGAGGTGGTGGTCACCAAGAAAAACGCGAAGGTCACGATCTCGAAGATCTTCGCGACCAATATTGCCGACGGCAAGATCGAACATGCTGGTATTGCCAGCATCGACAGCTCGAACCCGGACGAGACGGGCGGCATGGCCACCGTGAAGGCGGGTGCTATCACCCTCGATGGGTCGAACATGTCGGCGCTGCTCGGGACCGCGAGCGGATCCCTCTCGTTCACGCATTTGGGTGTGCAGGACATCTCCATCGTCGCCCCGGACAAGGACACGCCCGCCACGGCGGTGGGCGGCAACATGTTCTCCATCAAGCTCGGGACGCTGAGCGTCGATTCGCGCTTCGACGGCAATGTCCTGCTGAACGGCGCCGTGTCGCTGACGAAGTTTACCTTGCAGCCGCACGCCGGATAGCCGACGGGCCAGCAGTTCGCGTCCGCTGGCTATGACAAGCTCGATCTAGGGCTCGATTTCGCCAGCACCTACGATCCTGCGCGCAAGGCTTTCTCTCTCGATAACCTGACCATCAGCGTCGTCGGCGCGGGATCCATTCAGTTGAAAGCGAAACTCGGGGGCATCGACAAGGGCCTCATGAGCGGCGCGGCTATGGACAATCTTGCGTCTCTCCTGACCGGAAATGTCGCCAGCGCCGACATCGGCTATGTCGATGCGGGTCTTGTCGAAAAGTCGCTTGGCTACGCAGCCGCGCAGCAGCAGAAGACGCCCGCGGCGCTCCGTACAGAAACGGCCGCCATGGCACGCCAGATCATCCCGATCCTGCTGGGCGGGGCACCCAATGCCTTGTCTATTGCCGAGACGGTGGCCAATTTCGTGACCTCGCCAACCACTCTTTCGGTGGGCATGAAGCCCAAGAAGGGAGCCATCGGCTTCCTGGAACTGATGCAGATCGACGGTCCCGCGCCGTTCCTGGAGAAGATCGACCTCGACGTGCGCGCCGCCGGCGTTGCGGCCGCGGCACCTGCGGCTGCGGTTCCCGCTGCGCCGGAAGCTCCTGCCGTGAAGGCCGCACCTGCGGCACGGACCTTGAAAGGACTGGACGCCTGGGCCGCCCTCACTGGCAACACGATCGCCGGCAAGGACACGGACGGCGAGCCGCTGTTCGAATATTACACCCGGGACGGCAAGGTGAAGCAGCTCGACGACGACGAGACAGCCACGGGCACGTGGACGATTGAAGGCGGCAAGGTCTGCTTCGAATTCCCCGAGGACTACGAGGCCACCTGCTACGGCGTGACGGTCGATGGCAATGTCGCGACGTTTATCGACGATGACGGCAAGGGCAAGCGTTACGAGATCCTGCCCGGCAATCCGAAGAAGCTCTGAAACGAACATCCGCCCGCGCTACGGCGCGGGCGGATTTATCTGCCCTATCGATATTGCTCGAGCTGGTTGCGGCCGAATTCCGCCGCCGCGCTGTCCCATGACAGGGAGTGATGCGCGGAGGCCGCAAAGCAATCCCGGAACTGGCGCTGCAGCACGTTGTCCGTGAAAAGCGCGCGACCGCCCGCCGAATTGAAGATTCGGTGTGCCGCCGACATGGCGAGTTGCGCGGCATAGCAGCAATT
>JAQGKN010000265.1 GCA_028290085.1 Hyphomicrobiales bacterium | reverse complement strand
TGAGCAGGAGGGCGAGAGCACCTTCGAGATCGTGGAGGCCATACGTCGCCTCTCGGTCGCCTTCCAGCGTGATGCCGACCAGGATGCGGGACGCGATCTCGACACGCTTCTAAAGCGCCTGAGCCCGGATGAGACCGTTTCGGTCATCCGAGCCTTCAGCTATTTTTCCCACCTCGCCAATCTCGCAGAGGATCGCCATCACATCCGCCGGCGAGCGATCCACGAAATGCGGGGAGAGCCGCAAGACGGTAGCCTCGCCCGCAGTTTCTTGCGTCTTCAAGAGGCCGGCGTCACTGTCGACCAGATCGAGCAGGCGCTGAGCAGCAGCTTCGTATCGCCCGTCCTCACCGCGCATCCAACCGAAGTCCAACGCAAGAGCACGCTTGACGCCGAGCGCGACATCGCCGACCTGCTGGCCGCGCGCGAGCAGTTGCACAGCCGCCGCGAGATCTCAGACAATAGCGCGCGCCTGCGCGCCAGGATCGCCCAGCTCTGGCAAACCCGGCTCCTTCGCACCGAGAAGCTCACGGTGCGCGACGAGATCGAGAATGCGCTCAGCTATTACACCTCCACGTTTCTCAGCGCGATCCCCTGTCTCTACGCCGAACTGGAAGAGCTTCTGGGAAGACCGGTCGCCCCGTTCTTCCGAATGGGAAATTGGATCGGGGGAGATCGCGACGGCAACCCCAATGTCGACGTCTCAACGCTCGACATGGCGGTCAAGCGCCACGCCGAGACCGTCCTGCGCCACTATCTGACCGAGGTTCATCTGCTGGGGGCTGAGCTCTCGATCTCGCATACGCTGGTGCCCTGCACGCCTGCTCTCCAAGAGCTGGCGGAACGCTCCGGCGACGATAATCCCCATCGGATGGACGAGTTCTATCGCCGTGCCTTGACCGGAATCTACAGCCGCCTCGCGGGTACAATGAAGGCACTGACCGACACCGAGGCTTTGCGCCATGCGGTGTCGCCGGCCGCGCCCTATGCGGATGCCCAAGCCTTCCTCGCAGATCTGCTGACGATCCGTGAGTCCCTACTTGCCAACCACGGCACTGCCCTTGTGCGCTTCCGGCTCGGGCCGCTCATTCGCGCGGTTCAGGTGTTCGGCTTCCATCTGGCCACGACGGACTTGAGGCAGAGTTCCGACCAGCATGAGTCGGTGCTTTCGGAACTCCTCTCGGTGGCGCGGATCGAGGCTCAGTATACCGCGCTGACCGAAGCGGAAAAGCAGCGCGTGCTGTTGCAGCAGTTGGCCGATCCACGTTCGCTTCGCGTACGCGGTGTGATCTACAGCGAAGGTGCGCTCAAGGAGCTCGCGATCTTCGAACGGGCACGAGAGCTGCGCGCGGCTTTCGGGCCCCAGACCATTCGCAACTATATCATCAGCCACACCGAAAGCGTCAGCGATCTTCTGGAGGTGCTACTACTGCAGAAGGAGTGCGGGCTCATGCGCGGGACTCTGGCTGCCGGCGATGCGTCACGGGCTGCTGTCGATCTCATCGTGGTGCCGCTCTTCGAAACCATCGGGGACCTGCGTGCGGCCGAGCCAATCCTGCGCGAATTCTACGACTTGCCTGGCATCGAGGCGCTCATCCGCAATTCCGGCGCCGAACAGGAGGTGATGCTCGGCTATTCCGACAGCAACAAGGATGGCGGTTACTTCACGTCCAACTGGGAGCTTTACCGTGCCTCCACCGCGATTGCGCGTTTCTTCGACAGCAAGCCGGGGCTGACGCTCCGTTTGTTCCATGGTCGCGGCGGCACCGTCGGGCGCGGCGGAGGACCAAGCTACGAAGCGATCCTCGCGCAACCCCCCGGCACCGTTCGCGGCCAGATCCGCCTTACGGAGCAAGGCGAAGTGATCAATGCGAAATACGCCAACCCCGAGATCGGCCGCCGCAATCTCGAAACGCTCATGGCCGCGACACTGGAATCAACGCTGCTGACGGCTGGCCATATGCCGGACCCGGCATTTCTGGAAGCGGCGGCCGCCCTGTCGATGGCCAGCATGGAAGCCTATCGCGGCCTGGTGTACGAAACGCCCGGATTCACGGACTATTTCTTCGCCGCCACACCCATCGCCGAGATCGCGGAACTCAACATCGGCTCGCGCCCTGCGTCGCGGAAGGCCAACCGCCGCATCGAGGATCTGCGCGCCATTCCCTGGGTCTTCTCTTGGGGCCAGAGCCGCGTGACCCTTCCCGGCTGGTTCGGGTTCGGGTCGGCGGTCACGGCTTTTCTGGCGCAGGATACCGATGCCCGTCTCGCGCTGCTGCGTCGGATGAACAATGAGTGGCCGTTCTTTCGCACCATCCTGTCCAATCTCGACATGGTGCTCGCCAAGGCGGATCTGGGCGTCGCGCGACGCTACGCCAACCTCGTGCCCGATCAGTCGCTGGCCGACGAGATGTTCAACGCGATTAAGGCCGAATGGTCGAAGACGATCCAGGCGCTGGAGGCAGTGACAGGCAGGACGGAGCGCCTGGCAGACAACCCGTCCCTCGCGCGTTCCATCGCCCACCGCTTCGCCTATATCGCGCCCCTCAACCACCTGCAGGTGGAACTCCTGCGGCGCTGGCGCGCCGGCCAGGTCGACGACAAGGCCCGGCGAGGCATCCTCATCTCGATCAACGGAATAGCAGCTGGACTCCGCAATACGGGCTGATGAACGTATCGTTGCTTTGCAAGGGATGAAATTCCGCTCAATGAAACAAAAGAGGTTGAGTGGCGTTTCCGAAGATGGCTCGGAGGCGAAAATGTCAATCAATAAGCCAGAGAACAGCGCGGTACTAACTGTCAAAGCGGTTGAAGCTGCAATCGCGGCCAACGTATTGACGGTCTGCCCCCACCACACCAACGAGCTGATTGCCACGGGCAACGATGCTCGGGTGCAATGGGCAGGCGATAGAGAGCTGCAAACGAGAATTCGTGAAATCCTCGCATCGGCGCCACGTTATTGTCCCCGCTGCGCTGACGAAAGCGAATAAGTCTTGCACTTGATCTGAAACCGGATCGCGAGGACACGTCGAACGACCGCCTTGGAGATGTTCATCGACGGGAACCTCACAATCTGTAATGCGCTGGAGCACGCGTCCTTACTCTGCGCAGGTGATGGCGGGCGGCACTGAGGAACGCGCAGTTTGTGCTGCACTTCGCGCCTAACCCTGCTCATCAAGCTAGCCCTTTCCACCCCGTAGGGCATGCAAAAAGGATGTCTCGCGCGTCCGTACATTCCTACATCCACGAGCTGATGATACCGCTCGTCCGACATTGCCGTG
>JAQGKN010000249.1 GCA_028290085.1 Hyphomicrobiales bacterium | reverse complement strand
TGCTTTGTCGACGATGGCGTGCTGGCCTCGTTCCCCAACCTCCCCGACCGTATTCGCGCTTATGCCGAAGCGCATGCTTCAGCAATCGAGATCGTCGCAATCCTGCCGGTTCTCGGTGGCGAGGCCTGCAAGAACGACGCGGACGTCCTCCCGTCTCTGCTCGCCGCGTTGCAGCGCGAGAGAATAGACCGGCATTCCTTCGCGCTCGCGATCGGCGGCGGCGCGGTGCTCGACGCGGTGGGTTACGCGTCGGCCATCTTTCATCGCGGCGTTCGACACATTCGCTTTCCGACAACGGTGCTCGCGCAGGACGACAGCGGAGTCGGCGTCAAGAATGCGATCAACTGGCGCGGGGTAAAAAACCTGATCGGGGCCTTCGCTCCGCCTTGGGCGATCATCAACGACCGCTCGTTCATCGAACGTCTGCCCGACCGCGAGAAGCGCGCCGGCATGGCGGAGGCGATCAAGGTCGCACTTATTCGCGACGGGGCCTTCTTCTCATGGATCGAGACGCACGCCGGACAGCTCGCGGAGTTCTCGCCGGGGCATCTGCATGAAATGATCGAGCGTTCGGCCGAGCTGCACATGCGTCAGATCCGATTTGGCGGAGATCCGTTCGAAACAGGTTCGGCTCGCCCGCTCGATTTCGGCCATTGGTCCGCGCACAAACTGGAAAAGCTGAGCCGGCACGCTGTGAGCCATGGCGAGGCCGTCGCAATCGGCATGGCGCTCGACACGCACTATTCGGTGCTGGTCGGCTTGCTCGAGCCCGGTCAGGACACGCGCGTGCTGCGCCTATTGAAACGCCTCGGCTTCTGTCTCTGGCGCGAAGAACTCGAGGAGCGCGATGCGCACGGCCGATGGTCGCTATTGGATGGATTGACTGAATTCAGGGAGCATCTCGGCGGCGAATTATGCGTCACTCTCCTCGCCGGGATCGGTCGCGGGGTCGAGGTTGGCGAGATGGATCCCGGTCTGTTTTCCGAAAGCGTCGATTGGCTCAAGAAGAGGCCTGACCCATGCGACTGGATCGGCTAGGCGATGTTCATCTGACCTACTGCACGAACATCCATGCGGGCGAGAGCTGGCGCGACATTTGTTCGAGTCTCGATGCGCACGTTCCCGCGATCAAGCGGCGCGTTTCGCCGGATCGCCCCATGGGCGTCGGCCTTCGCCTCTCGGGTGAGGCCGCCGCCTCGGCCCGCGATCCGGACAATTTGCGCGCGTTCCACGATCAGCTGCAACGTCTCGGCGCCTATGTTTTCACAATCAACGCCTTTCCCTACGGACCTTTCCACGGGGTTCGCGTCAAGGAGCAGGTCTACCTGCCTGACTGGCGCAGCAGCGCGCGCGTGGCATTCACCTCCGACGCCGCCGCGATCCTCGCAACTATCCTGCCCGAGGGCCAGGAAGGGAGCATCTCGACCGTCCCAGGCAGCTTCAAGGCGAACGCCGGCGAACCGGGCGCTCAGGCCGCGATGACTCAAAATCTACTTCGCGCGGTGGCTGAACTCGTGCAGATCGAGCGCGAATGCGGAAAGACCATCGCGTTCGCCCTCGAACCTGAACCGTGCTGCTTTCTGGAGACTGTCGACGAGACGATCGGATATTTCGAATCCGCCCTGCTCTCGCGCGACGCGCTCGGCGCGCTCGCAGCCATGACGAACGTTAGCGCGGCGAGCGCCGAACGTCAGCTGCGGCGCCACTTGGGCGTCTGTTATGACGCGTGTCACGGCTCGGTGGAGTTCGAGCAACCCGTCGAGGCGATGACGCGGTTGCGCGCGGCCGGACTCAATGTCGCGAAATTGCAGATGTCGGTCGCGATGCGCATCCCGCAAATGCGTGCGGATCTCGCGCGCGAACTCGAGCCCTACAATGAGGGGGTCTATCTGCATCAGACGGTCGTTCAGCATGAGGGCAAGCTGAGGCGCTATGTCGACCTGCCCGACGCGCTCGCGGCCTTCAGGCGCGGCGAGGCGCAAGGTGAATGGCGGATACACTGCCATGTGCCGCTCTTCTTGAGCAACATGGGCGCGATCGGCTCGACGCAGGGTGATCTCCTCGACGTGCTCAGGGCGATGCGGGACACGCCGCTGTCGCGCCACCTCGAAGTCGAGACGTATACGTGGGACGTCCTGCCCATCGCCTTGCGCACGGGAAGCAAGAGCGCCGACATCGCCCGGGAAATGTCGTTCTGCCTGCAGGAGCTGACGCCATGACGGCCATCCTGAAATCCCGGGCTCCGGCCTTCGCTCTCTTGCGGCTCGGACGCGTGTCGAACATACCGACCGTCTGGACGAACGTAATCGCGGCCGCGACGCTGGCCGGCGGCTCCCTCGACTCCCGCATCGCGACGCTGCTTGCCGCGATGAGCGCGTTTTATGTCGCGGGCATGTATCTCAACGATTTTTTCGACAGGCGCATCGACACGCTGGAGCGCGCGGACAGACCCATTCCGACGGGCGAAATCGGCGCTGTCGCCGTGGCGGCCATCGGCTTCGGCCTGCTTGCAGCAGGGATCGTCCTGCTGGCGCCCTTTGGACTCCTCACCATGGGCTGGGGCGCCGCGCTCGCCGCGGTCATCGTTCTCTACGACCTGTGGCACAAACGGAATCCCTTCAGCCCGCTGATCATGGGCATGTGCCGCGCGCTGGTCTATGCAGTAACCGCCGTCGCCATGTTCAACGAGGCCTCAGGCGCCATTCTGGTCGCAGCCATTGCGCTCACCTGTCACGTCGCGGGCCTCACATACGCGGCCAAGCAGGAGCATATCAACCGGGTCGGGAGTCTCTGGCCGCTTTTAATGCTCGCCGTCCCCATCGCCGTGTGTTTGCCCGCATTGGCGGTGGGCATTGAAGTGCCGCTCGCGCTGCTGCTCCTGGTTTGCGTGGACGTCCTCGCCCTTCGACTCCTTGTCAAACGGCCCGCGAAGGCCGTACCCACTGCTGTGGGTATGTTGATCGCGGCCATCTGCCTCGTTGACGCAACGGTCGTCGCACGCGCCGGGGGCGGACTCGCGCTCACCGCCGCCTGCGCGCTGGCCTATCCGCTCACGCGCATGCTTCAACGCGTCGTTCCGGGGACATGAGGCACGTCATGAACGGGGCGCCAGCAACGATCGCGCCAGGCCGGTCCACCATCGCGGGCTTTCTCGACTTCGCGGAGACCTGCGTCACGCGCGCCTGCGCAACCGATGGCGACGCATGGTTCCGCCGCGCAATTGGGGATGTCGGGGCGGAGGCGGACGATGGGCGCGTCGCCGCGACGATCGCAATCGCGCCACGCCGCTTGGGCAAAGCGGATCTCGTGTTGACCGATGATGAGCTTGCGCGGACCCGCGCGCTTCGACCGGGGCTCGATCTGACCGGATGGAGCATGGACCAGCTCGCGCGGGTGGCGATCATGCTCGCCGCTTACGGGTCGGATGGCGCAAGATTTGCGCAGGCCCTGGACGCTTTCTGCACGACGGCGGACATCAGCGAGTTGATCGCGCTCTACCGCGGATTCCCGCTCTATCCTGCGCCGCTTCTGCTGGAGCGGCGCGCGCGCGAGGCGGTCCGCTCCGGCGTCAAGCCTGTTTTCGAAGCGGTAGCTCATCGCAATCCCTATCCGGCCGAAGTCTTCGATGAGGACGCCTGGAACCAGATGATCCTGAAGGCTCTGTTCATCGAGTCCCGCCTGTGGCCCATTGAGCGCCTCGAGGAGCGCGCCAACCCCCGTCTTGCACGCATGCTGGTCGATTACGCGCGAGAACGCTGGGCGGCGCATCGGCCGGTGAGCCCGGAGCTTTGGCGATGCGTGGCGCTTCATGCGGATGAGGATGGAATTGAGGCGATGGCGCGCGCCATGGCCGCGGGCGACGAAGGCGAAAGACTGGCTATCGCGCTCGCCTTGAAGCGCGACGCGCGTCGCGCTCCGCTTTCGTTCGACGAGGAGCTTATCGCATTACGCGACCGGATCGACACGGAGCGACTGGATTGGCGCGCTCTCGCATAAGCGCGTGACGGCGCTTCGGCGCGCTGGGCTTGCAGCTGGCGGCATCGCTGCTGTTGCTGTCGCTTCTCGTCCAGCTCTACATTGCCGGAATGTCGGCTTCAACTGCGCCGGAGTAATGGATCCTGCACAAGCGCTGGGTCGACATCTTCCAGTGGCTCACGCTGATGCTGCCTTTGTTCGCATGACTTCGCGACGCCAAATTCAGCGCGCTCGTCATTCTCTCAGCTGCTCCGCTCATGCAAATTGCGCGACAATATTATCTTGCTCACCGCGCGCTCGAAGGGACCTTGCGCATCGGACTCGGTTTGCACGCGCTGAACGCGGGAGTAATGCTCATCTCGCCGATATTGATTTTTTTGCAAGCAAATGTTGCGGCTCGAATGGATTCCGATACTCTCGATAGCGGCCGCCAGTAACCCAGGGTGGAAGCTCCCGGCCCAGATACGCACAGAGCAGGAGTAATCATCATGAGAACGATGACGCTCGCCGTATTGTTATTAGCCGCATCCGCACCCACGACGGACCTTTATGCGCAGCAGATCCCGACAGCTCCGTCGGAAGTCGCTAAGCCGGGCGGCACCATTCCGGGCGCGCC